>JALOSQ010000102.1 GCA_025458335.1 Ideonella sp. | reverse complement strand
CCCGCGGCACAGGTCCTCGAAGCCGCCCTCGCGGTACAGGCTCACGTCCTCGCCGGCCGGGATGCTGCCGATGATCTCGGCCTTGTAGTGCTCGCCCATCGCCTTGAAGTGCGCGACGGCCTCGTCGCGTGGCAGCACGCGGCGCTCGACCGGTTCGTTCCTGGCGGCGAGCTCGGCCATCCGCTTCTCGATGGCGGCCAGGTCCTCGGGCGTGAAGGGCCGCTTGTACGAGAAGTCGTAGTAGAAGCCGTTGTCGATCACCGGCCCGATCGTCACCTGAGCCTCCGGGAACAGCTCCTTGACCGCGTAGGCCAGCAGGTGCGCCGTGCTGTGGCGGATGATCTCCAGGCCGTCCGGGTCCTTGTCGGTGACGATGGCCAGCGACGTGTCGGCTTCGATCCGGTGGCTGGTGTCGACCAGGCGCGCCGCGGCGCCGTCGCCCACCCGGCCGGCGAGCGCGGCCTTCGCCAGGCCGGTGCCGATCGACGCGGCCACCTCGGCCACCGTGACCGGGCCGGGGAACTGTCGTTGCGAACCATCGGGCAGTCGGATCGAGATCATCGGGGGGCTCCGGAAACGAAAAAGGCGCGGACAGTGCCGCGCCTCGATCAGGAAAGGGTCGTCGGTGGCGAAGTGCAGTGGCGCGCGCGGCTACACCCCGGTCGGGGTGATCCGAGTTCGCGGTGCCATCACCGCCCTTTCATGAACGTCTTTCATGCCCGGGATTGTAGGGCCACGCGCCCGCGTTGCGAGGACACGCCGCGGCGCCCCCGGGCCGGCACGTGCGCGGTCATCGAAGCGGGAGCACGTCGACCACGCGCCGGCCCTCGACCCACTCGTGGAACTCGTCGGCCAGGCGCTGGCTCTCGGCCACGGCGATCGTCCACGCCCGCACCCGGCCGGCGTCGTCGTCGCCGTAGCGCAGGAAGTCCTTCCGGTCGGGCAGCTTGCAGTCGGGCAGGCCGGCGATCCACGCGGGCGTGGGCGACAGCACGACCACGTTGTCCAGCGCCGGCGTCGCCCGGTGGCGATGCGGCAGCATCTTGTCGAGCCAGCCCGGCACCACCTGGGGCTGGAAGTGCGGGTAGAGCACCAAGCCGCGCCCCATGGCCGCGTAGTCGAGGTGCAGGTGATAGTCGGTGAGGCCCCCGTCCCAGTAGGCCCCGGGTGGCGCGCCCGGAAGGTGGCGGACCGACTCCAGCCAGAACGGGATCGTGCAGCTCGCCAGCAGGCCAGGCTGCAGGTTGTCGGCCGTCAGCGGCACGACGCGGGTGGGCAGGTCGGCGAAGGGCAGCGGCAGCCGCTCGCGCAGGTCCGACAGCACCACCCGCTCCAGCCAGGCGCCCAGCGCGCGCCGATGCACCGCGTTGCTTGCGAAGGCTCCGAGGTAGCCCAGCGGCGTCGTCAGCCTCGACAGCGCGCGCCCGTCGCGCCGCAGCACATGCCGCCCGCGGCTGGTGAACACGTGCAGTCGGAATCGAGGATGCGAAAGCACCTCGGCCTCACGCCCGCCGAACCGTTCGGCCAGCTTTGCGCCGAACACCTCGCTGACGTGGCGCGGCGCGGGCGGCTTGCCCGGCGCATGCTCGTATCGCTGGTGGATGTAGTCGTGCGCGAGCTGCTCGAAGCCACGCACCGGGTCGCGCAGGCAGCCGACCGCCATGCGCCAGGCGCCGATCGAGGCGCCCAACAGGTGGATCACCTGATCGGCCTTCGGCAGCCACTCGCCGAACAGCAGGCGGTCGAGCGGGTTGAGCGTGATGCCCTTGGCGCCGCCCGCAGCGGCCGGGATGGCGATCACGTCGGCCGGCTGCAAGGGTCGCTCGCGCAGCACGGCGCGGGCGCGCGGGCCGGCGTGGACCTGCAGGGCGGGGGTGGCCATGATGAGACTGCGCCGTACGGGCGATGAGCGACCGCGGGCGTCTCAGCGCCGCCCCGACTGCAGCTTGGCGAAGGCCGCGGCCATCGCGCCCTGGCCGGCAGGCTCCGGCGTGCGCCCGCCCGGCCCACGACGAACGGCCTCGCCCTTGCCCGCCGGCCGGAAGCGCAGGTCGCCGGGGGCCTCGCGACCGGACGGTGCCGCGTCGAGCTTCATCGACAGGGCGATGCGCTTGCGCGGCAGGTCCACCTCGAGCACCCGGACCTTGACGATGTCGCCCGCCTTCACGACTTCGCGGGCGTCCTTCACGAAGCGACTCGCCAGCTGGCTCACGTGGACCAGCCCGTCCTGGTGCACGCCCAGGTCGACGAAGGCGCCGAACTGCGCCACGTTGCTGACCGTACCCTCCAGCAGCATCCCGGGCCGGAGGTCGGCGATGTCCTCGACGCCCTCGTTGAAGCGGGCCACCTTGAAGTCGCCGCGGGGGTCGCGACCCGGCTTCTCGAGCTCGGTCAGGATGTCCTGAACGGTGATTGCCCCGAAACGCGGGTCACCGAGCGCATCGGCGATGGCCTGCGGCCGCAGGCTGCGCAGCACGTCGGCGCGGCCCATGACCTCGGACAGCGGCTTGCGCGCGGCAGCGAGCAAGGCTTCGACCACCGGATAGGTCTCAGGGTGCACGCCCGACGCATCGAGCGGCTGCTCGCCGTCGCGGATGCGCAGGAATCCGGCCGCCTGCTCGAAGGTGCGCGGCCCCAGGCCACTGACCTCGAGCAGCTGCTGCCGGTGACGGAAGGCGCCATGCGCATCGCGCCAGCGCACCACGGCCGAGGCGATTCCCGGCGACAGGCCCGCGACGCGCGCGAGCAGCGGCGGAGAGGCCGTGTTCAGGTCGACGCCGACCTTGTTCACGCAGTCCTCCACCACGGCATCGAGCGTGCGCGCGAGTTCGCCCTGGTTGACGTCGTGCTGGTACTGCCCCACGCCGATGCTCTTCGGGTCGATCTTGACGAGCTCGGCCAACGGGTCCTGCACCCGACGCGCAATGCTGACCGCCCCTCGCAGGCTCACGTCGAGGTCGGGCAGCTCGCGGCTGGCAGTCTCGCTGGCGCTGTAGACCGAGGCGCCCGCCTCGCTCACGACCAGCTTCTGGATCCGGAACGCCGGATCGGCGCCGTGGATCGTGCGGATCAGCTCGCCGACCAGCCGGTCGGTCTCGCGGCTCGCGGTGCCGTTGCCCACGGCGACCAGGCGCACGCCGTGGCGTGCGACCAGCGTGCCCAGCGTCGCCAGGGCACCGGACCAGTCGTTGCGGGGCTCATGGGGATACACCGTGGCGGTCTCGAGCACCTTGCCGGTCGAATCGACCACGGCCACCTTGCAGCCGGTGCGGATGCCCGGATCGACCCCCATCACCACCTGCGCCCCGGCGGGGGCCGCCAATAGCAGGTCGCGCAGGTTGTCGGCGAAGACCTGGATCGCCACCGCCTCGGCGGCTTCGCGCAGGCGGGCGAACAGGTCGCGCTCGAGCGACAGTGCGAGCTTGACCTTCCACGTCCAGGCGATGCAGCGCCGGATGAACCCGTCGCCCGGCCGCCGTGCGTCGGACCAGCCCAGGTGGCGTGCGATCCGGCCTTCGGCCAGCGACGGCCCGGGACGCGTGGCCGCCCGGGGGGCGACCGCCGGGCCCGCGCCGTCGGCGGGCGCGTCGCCAGGGGCCGCCGCCTGGGCCGCCTGGGCCGCCTGGGCCGCCTGTGCGGCCTCCGCCTCGGCGACATCCGGCGGCAGCAGCGACAGGTCGAGCACCTGCTGGGCGCGCCCGCGGAACATCGCCAGCGCGCGGTGCGACGGCACGCGCCCGATCGGCTCGACGTGGTCGAAGTAGTCGCGGAACTTCGCGGACTCGGCGTCCTGCCCCGACTTGCCAGCCGCCAGCCGGCAGCGCAGCACGCCATCCGCCCAGAGCCAGTCGCGCAGCGGACCGACGAGCGCCGCGTCCTCGGCCCAGCGCTCGCTGAGCAGGTCACGCACGCCGTCCTGCACCCCGAGGGCATCCTTGAAGCCGAGGGCATCGACCGCCTCGCGCGCCGCCGGATCGAGCGCCGCGAGCCAGCCGGCAGCCTCGGTCGCCGGGTCGAGCCCCGGTTCCGCGAACAAGCGGTCGGCCAGCGGCTCGAGCCCCGCCTCGCGGGCGATCATTCCCTTGGTGCGTCGCTTCGGCTTGTAGGGCGCGTACAGGTCCTCGAGCGCCTGCTTCGAGTCGGCGGCATCGATCGCCGCCTGGAGCTCCGGCGTCAGCTTGCCCTGCTCCTCGATGCTGCGCAACACGGTCTGGCGGCGCTGCTGCAGCTCGCGCAGGTAGGCCAGCCGGACCTCGAGCGCGCGCAGTTGCACGTCGTCGAGGCCGGCGGTGGCCTCCTTGCGGTAGCGGGCGATGAAAGGCACGGTCGCGCCGCCGTCGAGCAGGTCGATGGCGGACTGCACCTGGGCGGGCCGCACGTTCAGTTCGGCGGCGATCTGTTGGGCAAGCGGGGTCAAGGGCGCTGGAGGGACCGCGACCGCAATGCGGCGGGTGCCGGAAGGCAAAGGGCCGGCAGTGTACGCAGCGCCGCGGGGAGCACCGGGATGCCCGGCCCTCAAGGTCCTTCGGGCCGCGCCTGCGACGTCATCGTGCGAAGGTTGGCACGAGAACCGTCATTCGCATCGTCCGGTCAACCGGCTAGGCTTCGGGTCGTCAAGTTCCAGGCCGGTGGGTCGACATCCGTGTGAGCCGGTGCTGCCCGTGAACATGCTTGCGTCCCGCCACATCCTGCCGGAGTCTTCCAGCCTGCCGCCGTACCCGCACGCGCCGAAGGCTGCGCCGGCGGACAGCACGGGTCCCCTGCTGCTGCCGGCAGCCTCGATCGTCGAGCAGGCGATGGCGCACGCGCGGCGCGCGATCGCACTGTCGCTGGCAGGCGCCGCCATCCTGCTGCTCGCCGTGCTGGCGGAGCGCTGGTGGTTCGACGCGGCACAGCGGGAGGCCACGCAACGCCACGCGGCGGCGCTTCGCGTGGCCGGGGAGCTGCGCCTGGCCGACGAGCGCCTCACGGCGGCGGCACAGCTCGCGGTCCTGACCGGCCAATCCGGCTGGGTCGACCGGTTCGACCGGGATCTGCCCCGGTTCGAGGCACTGTTGGCACAGGCCCGGGCGCTTGCCCCGGGCGAGGCGCTCGAGCGCTTCGGTCTCGCGACGCGTTCGGCCGGCGAGGAGCTGGAAGACATGCGTCTGGCCGCCTTCGAAGCCGTGGTCGTCGGCTCCCCGGAGGTGGCGCGCAGCATCTTCGAAGGCGATCGCTACCGTGCCAAGACGGCCCTGCTGCGACAGGCGATCGACGACTTCGCCCAGTCCACGGTGGCCGCGGCACAACGCGAACTCGAGCGCGTCCGCTCGCGCAACGCGCTGATTGCCTCCACGCTGCTGCTGGCAGCCTTGGTGCTGGCCGGCGGGCTTGCCCGACGGCTGGCAGGTTCGCGCGCGCGGCTGCAGCAGGCCGAGGCGCGCGTGCAGGCGCTGGCGGCGACCGACCTGCTCACCGGACTGCCCAATCGCGCGGCCCTGCACGACGCCATGGCCAAGGCGCTCGCGCAGGCAACGCGTGCCGGTGGACGGCTGGCGGTGCTGCTGATCGACCTGGACCGCTTCAAGCCGATCAATGACCGTTATGGCCACGGGGCCGGCGACCAGGTGCTTCGCACGGTCGGAGAACGCCTGCGCATGCTGCTGCGCCAGGGCGACACCCGGGCGCGCTACGGCGGCGACGAATTCGTGATCCTGGTCGACGAGTCAGAGGACGCCTCGGCCACCCGCCACCTCGCCGAACGCATCGCCGATTCGCTGCGACAGCCGATCGACCTGGGGCCGGCCAGCGTGAACATCGGGGCGACCGTGGGCATTGCGCGCTTTCCCGAGGACGCGCGAGAGGCGGATGACCTGCTGCGCAAGGCAGACTCGGCGCTTTACCGAGCCAAGGGCGACGCCCGCGGCGGCATCTGCTTCTACGACCCCGGCCTCGACGAGCAGGTGGCCGAGCGCGCCGCGCTCGAGCAGTCGATTCGCGACGGCATCCCGCGTGGCGAGTTCATTCCGTACCTGCAGCCGGTGGTGGAACTCACGAGCGACCGCATCGTGGGGGTGGAGGTCCTGGCCCGCTGGCAGCACCCGAAGCGCGGCCTGCTGCCGCCGTCGGCCTTCATCGGCGTGGCCGAAGCCACCGGGCTGATCGGGCCGCTGACGCTGGCACTGCTGGACCGTGCCTGTCGTGACACCGCGGCGCTTCCCCCGGAGTGGCGACTGTCGATCAACCTGGCCCCGGACCAGATGCTCGACGACTCGCTGGCGCCCCAGCTCGCGGCCATCCTGGGCGAGCATGGCGTCGCGGCATCCCGGCTCGACCTCGAACTGACCGAGACCGCATTGGTGCGCGACACCGGTGCCGCCCGGAAGGTCACCGCGGCGCTGAAGGCCGCCGGGTTCACCGTCACGCTCGATGACTTCGGGACCGGCTACTCGAGCCTCGCGTATCTGGCCGAGCTGGCTTTCGACCGAATCAAGATCGATCGGTCGTTCATCCGCACGCTTCGGGACCGCCCCGAGAGCGCCAAAGTCGTCGAGGCGATCATCGGGCTGTCTCGCAGTCTGGGGGTGTCGACCGTGGCCGAGGGCATCGAGGATGCCTGCGACGCAGCGCGCCTGCGGGCCATGGGCTGCCCGCTCGGCCAGGGGTACCACTTCGGCCGCCCGGCCCCGGCTGGCGAACTGCTCGCGCGGTTGCACGGCCGCCAGCCAGTCGACGCGACCTGATCGCCCCCGCGCCGCTCCGGAACCGGGCGCGCTCGCGACCCCTTTTTCCCCCGAGCAATGGCACGACCGCAGGCCAGCCGCTAGCGTCTTCGCGCGCGGCCCCCATCGCTAGTACCGGCCGTTGCCCGCTGACGCCGGCAGCCCGCACAGCACGGCCTCGATGTCGTCCAGCAGGGCGCTGGCGCCGAAGCGCAGGCGCTGGGGGCCGAGCGCCGACTCCCCGAGGAGGCGCCGCACCCGCTCCAGGTACGGCATCGCGTCGGCCACGCGCCGAAGTCCACCCGACGCCTTGAAACCCACCTCGGCGGCGCGCGGGTGGCCGGCGATCACCTCGAGCATGACCTCGGCCGCCGGGACGGTCGCCGACACCGGTGTCTTGCCCGTGCTGGTTTTCAGGAAGTCCACCCCAGCGTCGAGACCCAGTTGGCTCGCCTCGGCGATTCGTGCCGGATCGACCAGTTCGCCCGTCTCGAGGATGAGCTTGAGCGTGTGGCCCTGCGTCGCGCGCCGCACGGCCTCGACCAGGGCAGCGGCCTCCCGGTGCCGGCCGGCCAGGACGGCGCGGTAGGGCAGCACCAGGTCGACCTCGTCACCGCCGTCCGCGACGATCGCGGACGCTTCGTCGACTGCTCGGGCGACATCGAGCGCGCCGTCGGGAAAATTGGCCACGGCCGCGACACGCAGCGGCTCGCGCAGCAGGCGCCGCGCGATCCGCACGAAGCGCGGCCACACGCAGACGGCCGCGACGGGTCCGAGCGGATGGCGCGACCGTCCGACCGCCCGCTCGCACAGGCGCACGATCGCGGCCTCGTCGTCGTCCGCGTTGAGGCTGGTGAGATCGAGGCAGGCCAGCGCGAGGCGCGCCGCCCGCACGGCTTCGCGGGCGTCACTCATGGCGGCGACCCGATCATGCTCGGGGGGCGGGGATCCGCACGATCGGGCTTCTGGGCAGCGGGTTCGACGACGGGTTCGAGGGCTGGCACGAGCGCCGACAGCAACCGTGCCGCCGCGTCGATGCCCAGCGCGGCACCGGCCAGGGTCTGGGCATGGCCAAGTGGCCGTTCGTCGAGCCCGCAGGCCATGTTGGTCAGCAGCGACAGCCCCAGGACCCGCAAGCCGGCATGGCGGGCGAGGATGGTCTCGGGCACCGTGCTCATGCCGACCGCATGCGCCCCGAGGCGCTGCAGCATGCGGATCTCGGCGGGGGTCTCGAACTGCGGGCCCAGCACCCATGCGTACACGCCCTCGTGCAGGCGGATGCCTTGCTCACGGGCGACCGCACGGGCGCACTCGGCCAGGGCGGGGTCGTAGGCGGCGCGGAGGTCGACGAACCGGCGATCGTCGCGCTCGGCCAGCAACGGCGAACCCTGCACCAGGTTGAGGTGATCGGTCAC
>JALOSQ010000101.1 GCA_025458335.1 Ideonella sp. | reverse complement strand
GCGCGTGGCCAGCGCCAGCGTCAGCGTCACGGGCTGTTCCGCGATGTCGGACAGCAGTTGTTCCAGGCGTGTGGCATAGCGGGCCCGGATCCAGTCGAGCTTGAAGCGATTGGGCACCCGCAGCGTGACGACGAGCGACGCCGGCCCCTGCTGCGACACCTCGGCAGGTGGCAGGGGACGGATCCAGGTGTTGAACTGCTGTTCGGGGATCTCGGCGGCCAGACGCGTCAGGCACGTCGGCCACAGAGTGGCGAGCGTCATGTGGACAAGTGTCGCGGTTCGGCGCGGCAGTGTAGCCGTGCCAGCCCCCATCGCCTAGGTTATCCACAGTCCTCGTGCACGCTGGAAAACCCGGCGCCGGGCTAACCGCCGCCGCGGCTGACGGGCCCGATGAGCGGGGTGCCGACTGCTTTCCGGGCATGCCGATCGACGGCTTTGACGTTTTGCGGTCCGGTTTGCTCTAATGGAGGGCTTTGCTTGAAGGGCTCCCACCATGAAGCGCACCTACCAGCCGTCCAAGATCCGCCGCGCCCGCACCCATGGCTTTCTCGTGCGCATGAAGACGCGCGGGGGCCGCGCCGTCATCAACGCACGGCGTGCCAAGGGCCGCAAGCGCCTCGCCGTCTGAGCCGGTCTGCGCCCCGGCCTGCCGGCGCCGCCATCGGCCCTTTCTGCCGACGGGCCATGCTCGAGTCCCTGACAACGCCGGAGCAGTTTCGTCGTGTCCTTGGGTCTCCAGCCCTGGCGCGACACGTGCGCTGGGCGGTGCATGCCCGTCCAGCGCATCGAACGGACGAGTTGTCAACAGGGGCGGTGCCTGATGGAACGGTCGATGTGGATGAGTCTGCACCACCTGCTCCGCAACCAGCACTGGGCTGCGAGGCCCGTGGCGGAATCCGCCCAGCGCGATGTCGACGAGCCCTTGTGGTGGGTGCTGCGACTGACCTCGCCCATCAGCCGCGAGGACTTCCCGAGCGCGTCCTCCGACCCGATGCGCCAACAGATGCGTCACGAGATCGAAACCTGCTTCCGGCTGGCCGTCGAGGGCTGGCGGCGGCGCGCGGCCAGCGCCCTCCCGCCTGACGCCCGTGCCGGCGCTGGATCCGGCTGCGGCACATGAAGCCAGTCGCGTCTCCTCCTCTCCCGACCCTGGGGCTGGTGCAGCGCGTCCTGGTGGGCCTGCTCAAGGCCTACCGTTTGCTCCTGAGCCCATCCGACGTGCTCCCGCTACGCCATCGAGGCGATCGAAGGCCATGGGGCGGCGCGGGGAAGCTACCTCGCCGCCCGGCGGATCCTGCGCTGCCATCCCTGGTGCGCCGGGGGGGTCGATCCGGTTCCTCCTATTCGCGCGCGCTGAGGCGCCGCGACCTGCTCGTCCAACGACATGTCCGACATCCGCCGCACCCTGTTGTGGGTCATCTTCACGATGTCCCTGGTCCTGATCTGGGACGCCTGGAACCGCCACACCGGGCAGACCTCGCTGTTCGGCGGGCCGCCGCCCGCGCCGGCGGCCTCGTCGCCCGCCGATCCGCCCCCGGGCGTGCCGGCGCCGGCCGTGGCCTCGACCGTCCCGGGGGCGGCCGCAGTGCCCGCCCCGGCGGCCACGAACGGCGCACCCGCCGGTGCCGTGCCGGCCGCCGCGACCACGGTGGCGCCGGCGGCGTTGGTGACGGTGACCACCGACGTCGTCAAGGCCAGCTTCGACGCGCGTGGCGGCGACCTGGTGCGGCTCGAGTTGCTGAGGCACACCGACCAGAACAACCGGGACCGCAACATCCTGCTGTTCGACCGCAGTGCCGAGCGCCTGTACCTGGCCCAGACGGGGCTGATCACCACGCAACCGGGCGTTGGACTGCCGACGCACCTGACGCCGATGACGGCCGTCGACGGCCCGCGCGAACTGGCCGACGGGGCCGGCGAGATCGCCTTGCGGTTCGAGTCGCCCGAACTCGGCGGCGTGAAGCTCGCGAAGACATACACCTTCGTTCGCGGCGACTACACCATCCGCGTGCGCCACGAGGTGATCAACACCGGCTCGGCGCCGGTGACGCCGCAGCTGTACCTGCAGCTGGTCCGCGACGGCAACCCGCCGCCCGGTGAATCGGCCTTCTACTTCACCTTCACCGGCCCGGCGCTGTACACCGACGCCGCGAAGTTCCAGAAGATCGACTTCAAGGACATCGAGCGCAACCGGGCCGACCATGCCAAGGCGGCCACCGACGGCTGGATCGCGATGGTCCAGCATTACTTCGCGTCGGCGTGGCTCGTGCCCCCCGGCGAGGCGCGCGAATTCCGTACGGCGCGGGTCGACGCCAACCAGTACTCGATCGCGATGGTGCTGCCGCTCGGCGAACTGGCCCCCGGGCAGGCGAAGACCCACGAGGCGCGGCTGTTTGCCGGACCGCAGGAAGAGCGAAAGCTCGAGGCGCTGGCGCCGGGCCTGGAGCTCGTCAAGGACTATGGCTGGTTCACGATCCTGTCCAAACCGCTGTTCTGGCTGCTCTACGAGCTGAACCGCATGATCGGCAACTGGGGCTGGTCGATCGTGGCGCTCGTCGTGCTGCTGAAGATCGCCTTCTACTGGCTCAACGCCAGCGCCTATCGCTCGATGGCCAAGATGAAGGCGATCGGCCCGCGCATGATGGAGATGCGCGAGCGCCTGAAGGACAACCCGCAGCAGATGCAACAGGAAATGATGCGGATGTACCGGGAGGAAAAGGTCAATCCGCTCGGCGGCTGCCTGCCGATCATGGTGCAGATCCCGTTCTTCATCGCGCTGTACTGGGTGCTGCTGTCCAGCGTCGAGATGCGCCAGGCGCCGTGGATCCTCTGGATCGACGACCTCGCGGCCAAGGACCCGTTCTACATCCTGCCGATCCTGATGACGGCCTCCACGCTGCTGCAGACGTGGCTCAATCCGACGCCGCCGGATCCGATGCAGGCCAGGCTCATGTGGATCATGCCGCTGGTGTTCTCGGTGTTCTTCTTCTTCTTCCCGGCCGGCCTGGTGCTGTACTGGCTCACCAACAACCTGCTGTCGATTGCGCAGCAGTACTGGATCAACCGCCAGCTCGGGGTTCTGGGGAAATGAGCGCGGCCGGCCCGCTCGGCACGGTGCTGCCGACGGGCGTGTGAACGACGTGTGACTGCGTCGGGGCCAACCCGGCCACGCAGGCGCGGGGGCGAAAAAGCGCACGGCTTGTGACCCGGTGATGCGCTTGTCACCGCTTTCCGATTGAAGTTCCGGGTCCCGCGGGCCGACGATCAGGGCATGCGGGGCAAGACCCGGCGGCGCGGGCAGTCCCGACGCTCCGTCGGCTCAGGAGGCGTCACGGGCGGCTCCCTCCGCGCCAACCTCGGGTCACGGCCGAGAATCTCGGCCGTGACCTCCCCACCTCAAGGATTGACCGACCCCATCGTCGCCGTCGCCACGGCCCCCGGGCGTGGCGCCGTGGGCATCGTGCGACTGTCGTCGCCCGTCCCGCTGGATCCGCTGATCGAGCGGTTGTGCGGCGCGCAGCCGCCGGCGCGACAGGCGCGGCTGGCGACGGTGCGTGATGCCGATGGCGCCCCGGTCGACCAGGTGCTGGTGCTGCACTTTCCGGCCCCGGCCTCGTTCACGGGCGAGCACGTCCTGGAGTTGCAGGGCCATGGTGGGCCGGTGGTGCTGCAGCGGGTGATCGAGCGCTGCCTCGCTGTCGCGGGCGAGCCCACGGGGCCCGGCAGCGACGGCCGCCTGCCCCGGCTTCGCCTTGCGCGGGCCGGCGAGTTCAGCGAGCGGGCCTTCCTCAACGGGCGCCTCGATCTCGCGCAGGCCGAGGCGGTGGCCGACCTGATCGACGCCGATACCGAGGCCGCCGCCCGCGCGGCGGCCCGATCGCTGGACGGCGAGTTCTCGCGTGAGGTGCAGGGCCTCGCGCGAGAGTTCGAGGCCCTTCGCCTGCTGGTCGAGGCGACACTCGACTTTCCCGAGGAGGACATCGACTTCGTGCAGGCCGCCGACGTCGCCGGCCGCCTGGAACGTCTTCGCGAACGCCTGGAGCAGCTGCGCGGCCACGCGCGGCAGGGCGCGCTGCTGCGCGAGGGCCTGCACGTCGTGCTGGCCGGCGTGCCCAACGCGGGCAAGAGCTCGCTGCTCAATGCGCTGGCCGGCGAGGACCTGGCGATCGTCACGCCGATCGCCGGCACCACGCGGGATCGCATCCGCCAGAGCCTGGCCATCGACGGTGTTCCGCTGCACCTGGTCGACACCGCCGGACTGCGCGACACGCACGACGAGGTCGAGCGCCTGGGGGTCGCGCGCAGCTGGCAGTCGATTGCCGAGGCCGACCTCGTGCTGTGGCTGCATGACCTCACGCGGGCCGCGGATCCAGGCGTGCTGGCCGAGGAGCAGGCCATCGCCGCCGGGCTGGTGCGCCTGCGAGGCCCCCTGCCGGCGGACGACGGGCGCGTGGTCCACGCCTTCAACAAGGCCGATGCCCTTGACGACACGGCCGTGCAGGCGGCCATCAGCTCGATCGGCACGGCCCTGGAGGCCGCTGGTGCTCCGATCGACACGGCCCGAGGGCTGCGGCTGTCGGCGACCCGCGGCGACGGCCTGGACCGCCTGCGCACCGAGCTGCTGACCCGCGCGGGGTGGCAGCGTTCGACCGAGGGACTGTTCCTGGCACGCACCCGCCACCTCCAGGCCCTGGCCCGGACCGCCGAGCACCTGGCCGCGGCGACCCGGACGCTGCAGGGTCCTCACCCCCCGCTCGACCTGCTCGCCGAAGACCTGCGTCTGGCGCACCGCGCGCTGGGGGAGATCACCGGCGAGTTCACGACCGAAGACCTGCTCGGCGCGATCTTCAGCCGCTTCTGCATCGGCAAGTGACGGGTCCGGCGGGCCACACCATAATCAGTCGCTCCGCCACCGTCGCGCACCGCCGATCCCTCCATGGCCATCGAAGCTCTGGTCGCCGCCATCCAGTCGCTCAACGCAGAGGACGCCCTGCGCGCACGGCTGAGCCTCGAGCAGTGGCGCGCGATCGCGCCGTACCTCGCGCGCGACGAGATCCGGACCGGCGACCTGCTGGTCAAGCAGGGCGACGGCGACCGCACGATGTTCCTGCTCGAGCAGGGCACCTTGCAGGTGTTCTCGGCCGGACCGACGCCCGGCCCGCAGCGCATCGCCATCCTGCGCCCGGGTTCTGTGGTCGGCGAGCCCGGCCTGTTCACCGACGGCCCCCGCATGGCCAACGTCGAGGCCATGACCCCAGGCGTCGTGTGGGCGCTGCGCGGCCCGCGGCTCGACGAGCTCGCGCAGCGCATGCCGGCGCTGGCCTACGAACTCCTGCGCGCCGCCGGCGCGGTCATGGCGGCGCGCATGCGGGCCAACCTGCTGCGGCAGGTTCCGTTCACCTGAAGAGCCGTTGCCGGGGCCATCGGTCGCCGGCGCACGGCGCACGCGCCGACCTTGGCTTCCGCCGTGCCGCGGCTGCGGCGCGGGTGACGTCCCGAGGCGAGGTCAGTGTCCCGCGTAGGACACCAACGTGGTCACGGCGAGCCCGGCGTCGCGCAGGCGCGCCGAACCGCCGAGCTCGGGCAGGTCGACGATCGCCGCGCCCTCGATCACCCGCGCCCCCAGGCGCTCGAGCAGGCGCAGCCCTGCAAGCATCGTCCCGCCGGTGGCGATCAGGTCGTCGATCAGCACGACGCGATCGCCGCGGCGCACGGCGTCGGTGTGCATCTCGACGGTCGCCGAGCCGTACTCGAGTTCGTAGGTCTCCTCGACGGTCGTGAAGGGCAGCTTGCCCTTCTTGCGGATCGGCACGAAGCCGACGTTCAACTCGTACGCCACCACCGAGCCGATGATGAAGCCCCGCGCATCCAGGCCCGCGATGGCATCGGGCCGCACGTCGAAGTAGTGGTGGACGAACGCATCGATCAGCACGCGGAACACGCGCGGGTTCTGCAGCAGCGGCGTGATGTCGCGGAACTGCACCCCGGGGGCCGGCCAGTCGGGCACGGTGCGAATGTGGCGGCGGATCACCTCGGCGGGTGACAGCGCGGCATCGGGGTCGGTCGTCACGGGGTCCTCGAAAGGCATGCAGCGGTGGGATTCGTGGGGCCGCCGCAGGCGCCGGCCCCGCCCCGCATTCTGCGGCCGCGTCGCGCCGCGTGGCGAACGCGGCGCGCGCCGGTCCGGTCGACACGCTCAGGGTTTGCTGAGCAGGCGTGCCTCGGCCGATGCGAGCGTGTCCGGGCGTCCGCTGAGCACCAGCGTGTCGCCGGGTTGCAGCGTCACTTCCGGGAGCGGGGGCGGCGTGCCGCCCCTCGCGCGCCGGAGGGCCACCACCGTGACCCCGAGGGACTCGAGTCCCTGATCGGCCAGGGGCCGGCCCAGGCAGGCCGCCTCCGGGGGCAGCGTGAGGCTTGCCAGCCGCACCTGCGTGGCCTCGTCGGCGCCGTCGTCGTCCGCGCCGTGGAAGTAGTCGCGCAGCAGCGCGTAGCGAGCCTCACGCTGTTCCTGCACGCGCCGCAGCACGCGCTGCATGGGCACGCCGACCAGGGCCAGTGCATGGCTCGCCAGCATCAACGACCCCTCGATCGCCTCGGGCACCACCGCGGTCGCGCCGGCGGCGCGCAGGCCGTCGAGGTCAGCGTCGTCGATCGTGCGCACGACCACCGGCACCGTCGGCGCATGCTCGCGAACCAGTTCGAGGATGCGCAGCGCCGAGGCGGTGTCCGGGTAGCTGACCACCACGGCATTCGCGCGGGCGAGGCCGGCCGCCATCAGGCTCTGCAGGCGCGCGGCGTCGCCGAACACCACGCTCTGTCCGGCGGCGGCGGCCTGGCGGACGCGGTCGGGGTCGAGGTCGAGCGCGATGTAGGCAATCGACTCGGCCTCGAGCAGCCGGGCGAGGTTCTGGCCGCTGCGCCCGAAGCCGCAGATGATCACGTGCCGGCTGGTGTTGATCGTGCGCCGGGCGATCGAGGTCATCGCGACCGACTGCATCAGCCAGTCGCTGGCGGCCACGCGCATCACGAGGCGGTCGCTGTGCTGCACCAGCAGCGGCGTGGCGAGCATCGACAGCACCATGCTGGCCAGCACCGGGCTCACCCACTGCGGGTCCAGCAGGCCCTGGGCGGCGCCGAGGGTGAGCAGCACGAAGCCGAACTCGCCGGCCTGCGCCAGGTACAGGCCGGTGCGAACCGCCACACCGGGCGTCGCGCCGAAGGCGCGCGCAAGCAGTGCCACGAGCACGGCCTTGGCCAGCACGGGCACGGTGCTCAACACCAGCACCAGGGCCCACTGATCGAGCACCGCCCGCCACTCGAGCTTCATGCCGATGGTGATGAAGAACAGCCCGAGCAGCACGTCGTGGAACGGGCGGATGTCCGCCTCCACCTGGTGCTTGTACGGCGTCTCGGCCACGAGCATGCCGGCCACGAAGGCCCCCAGCGCCAGGGACAGGCCGGCCTGCTCGGTCAGCCAGGCCAGGCCGAGCGTGATCAGCAGCAGGTTGAGGATGAACAGCTCCTCGCTCTTGCGCCGCACCACGAGGGTCAGCCACCAGCGCATCACGCGTTGTCCGCCGGCCAGCAACAGCGCGAGCAGGGCGACGGCCTTCACCACGGCCAGGCCCAGCGATGCGGCCATCGCCGGGCCGGTCGAGTTCAGCGCCGGGATCAGCACGAGCAGCGGCA
Organism: Ideonella sp.; assembly: GCA_025458335.1. Lineage (GTDB taxonomy): Bacteria > Pseudomonadota > Gammaproteobacteria > Burkholderiales > Burkholderiaceae_C > JAIYCR01. The sequence goes on along the minus strand of JALOSQ010000101.1, from coordinate 3,345 downwards.
CCACCGCCAGGTCCTGGAAGAGCAGCACGCCGAGCACGCGGCGGCCGTGCTCGCTCTCGAGCTCCAGGCGCTCGGCCATCAGCTTGACCACGATGGCAGTCGACGACATCGCGATTGCCCCGCCCAGCACGACCGCGCCCTGCCAGGACAGCTCCCAGGGCCGCAGCGTGAACGAGAACACCCAGATCAGCAGCAGGTGGCCGAGCAGCGTGCCGGCCATCGTCAGCATCACCTGCGACAGGCCGAGCCCGAAAACGAGCTTGCGCATGCTGCGCAGCTTGGGCAGGTTGAACTCCAGCCCGATCACGAACATCAGGAACACCACGCCGAACTCGGCCAGATGCTCGATGGCGGCCTGGTCCCCGGCGACCAGGCGCACGGTCGGCCCGATCAGCACGCCCACGATCAGATAGCCGAGCATCGGCGGCAACCGGGCGAAGCGGCAGGCCACCACCCCGGCCACCGCGGCGACCAGGTACAGCAGCACCACCTCGAGCGAGCCGGCCATGGCCCAGGATGCTACGGGACGCGCGGCGGCGGCCCGGCCGGGCGGGTGGCAGCGCTAGACTGCGCCGCGCATGGCCCCCGACCCCGAGACCGAACGGGCCGGCGGTTCGCCCCGGGGCGACCGCCGGGTCGATGGCGCGCGAGCGCTTCGTCTGGCGCGCGAAACACTCGAGCTGGAAGCGGACGCCCTGCGGGGCGTCGACAAGCGACTCGGCGAGGCCTTCGTCGCCGCCGTCGAGGCGATGCTGAACAGCGGTGGCCGGGTCGTGGTGATGGGCATGGGCAAGAGCGGTCACGTCGGCCGCAAGATCGCGGCGACGCTGGCCTCCACCGGCACGCCGGCGATGTTCGTGCACCCGGCCGAGGCGAGCCACGGCGACCTGGGCATGGTCACCGAGCGCGACGTCGTGCTGGCGATCAGCAATTCCGGCGAGAGCGACGAGCTCAACGTCATCCTGCCGGTGCTCAAGCGGCTCGGCGTGACCGTCGTGGCGATGACCGGTCGGCCGGGGTCGACGCTGGCGCGGCATGCCGGCATCGTGCTCGACGCCGGCGTCGAGAAGGAGGCCTGCCCTCTGAACCTGGCCCCGACCGCCAGCACCGCCGCGCAAATGGCGCTCGGCGATGCGCTGGCGGTGGCGCTGCTCGACGCGCGCGGCTTCCGCGAGGCGGACTTCGCGCGCTCGCACCCGGGCGGCGCGCTCGGGCGCAAGCTGTTGATGCTGGTGCGCGACCTGATGCGCGCCGGCGATCAGCTGCCGGCCGTCGGCCCGCGGGCGACGTTCTCGGAGCTGTTGCGCGAGATGACCGGCAAGGGCCTCGGCTTCAGCGCGGTGGTCGACGCCGAGCGCCGCGTGTTGGGGATCTTCACCGACGGCGACCTGCGGCGGCTCATCGAGCGTGGCGCCGACCTGCGCGGGTTGGTGGCCGAGCAGGTCATGACGCGCCAGCCGCGGCGCCTGCGCGACGACGTGCTCGCAGTGGAGGCGGCGGAGCTGATGGAGCGGCACCGTGTGACCAGCGTGCTGGTGGTCGACGCGGACCGCCAAGGTGATCTGATGTCCGCGCATCCGATGGCCACGCCGGTGATGAGCTTCTCGCCCGAGCTGCTGCTGCGCGCCCAGGGGATCCGCGTTGCGGTGGTCTGGGTGGGTCGTGCGCCGACCGACGGCCTGGCCACGCACGACCCGATGCGTGCGAAGGTGATCTTGCTGCTGCGCGCCCAGGGGATCCGCGTTGCGGTGTTCGACGTGGATGGCGTGCTGACCGATGGACAGATCTTCATCGGCGAGGCGGGCGAGACCTTCAAGGCCTTCGGCACCCTCGACGGGCACGGCCTCAAGCTGCTGGCGCGGGGTGGCATCGTGCCGGCGGTGATCACCGGGCGCGACTCGCCGGCGGTTCGGCGGCGCCTGGCCGACCTGGGTATCGTGCATGCCGCCTTCGGCGCTGCCGACAAGGCGCGCGCGGCCGAGGCGCTGCTGCCTGCGGCTTTCGGTGGTGTGCCCGACTGGGGCGCGGTCGCGGTCATGGGCGACGACTGGCCCGACCTGCCGTTGCTGCGCCGGGCACGCCTGGCGCTCGCGCCGCCGGGCGCCCATGCCGAGGTGCGCGCGCTGGCCCACCACGTGACGCAGGCGCCGGCCGGCCATGGGGCTGCGCGCGAAGCCTGCGACCTGCTGCTCACCGCGGCCGGCGTCTACGCGCGCCTGTTCGCCGAGGATCTCGGCACCCTGGACCGCGGCTCGCCGTGAGGACCGCCGAGGAACTGTTCGAGGTGCCGCCGGCGCTGCCGGCCGCGCCGGCGCCGGCAGCGCCGCTGCCGCGACGGCGTGACCGCTGGCGCGATGCGATCAACGCGACGGTGGCCTACCTGCCGGTGCTGCTGATGGCGCTGCTGGCCGCGGCGACGTGGTGGCTGGTGCGCGCCACCCCGGTGCCGGAGCCGGAGCGTCCGTCCGGCCCGCCGCGTGGCGAGCCGGACTACACGATGGAGCACTTCGTCGTGCAACGCTTCGACCGTGACGGCGCACTGCGCGCGCGAATCGAGGGCGACCGCATGCGCCACTTCCCGAACGAGGACGAGCTTCGCGTCGACAACGCCCGCATCCTCACCACGGCCGAGGATGGGCGCGTGACGGTCGCCAGCGCGCGCCAGGCCATCTCCAACGGCGACGGAAGCGAGCTGCGGCTCGAAGGCGACGCACGCGTGCGTCGCGAACCGCACGCCGGCGAGCCGGCGATCGAGTTCCGCGGCGAGCGCCTCGCCGCCTCGCGGCATGCCCGCACGGTGGTGGCCGACGCGCCGGTGACCGTGACGCAGGGCCAGGCGGTGCTGCGCGCCGACCGGCTGCGCTACGACCACGCCACGCGGCAGCTCGAGTTGATCGGGCGCGTGCGGGTGACGCTGCCGTGACCCGCGGTCGCCTGCCCGCAGACCGGCGGAGGGCCGGATGACGGCGCCCCTGGCCTTCGTCACCGGTGCCTCCAGCGGCATCGGGCAGGCCCTGGCCGCGCACTACCTCGCAGCCGGGTGGCGGGTGGTCCTCGTGGCGCGGCGCGTGGCGGAGATGCAGGCGTGGGCCCGGGGACTCGGCGCGGCAGCCGACCGCGCGTTCGCGTACGCCGCCGATGTCCGCGACGTCGAGGCGATCACCGCGGTCGGTCGCGAGTGCCTCGAGCGCCATGGCCTGCCTGATGTCGTGATCGCCAGCGCGGGCGTGAGCATCGGCGTCGACACCGCGCTCGCCGGTGACCTCGAGGTGATGCGACGCGTGCTCGACACGAACCTGCTGGGCACGGCGTCGACGTTCCAGCCGTTCATCGAGCCGATGCGCC
>JALOSQ010000402.1 GCA_025458335.1 Ideonella sp. | reverse complement strand
GCCATCTCGCCGCGCTGCGCGATGAAGCGCCCGCGCGCGGCCTCCGCGAACACCCGCGACGAATGCATCCCCAGGAAGAGCACCAGCCCGACCACCAACCACGTCATGTCAGCCCCCGACCCGCGCGGCACATGCCGCACACAGTGCCTAGGGTAGCGGTTCGCGCGAGCGCTGCCACCTCGGACACGGTCGCTCGCTGCCGCGCGTGCACACGCCGGCGCGCCGGCACGCCCGGCGGCGGTGCCGCGTCATCGTGCCGCCACGTCGTCGTCACCGCCGCATCGCGGCCGGGCGCGATGCTGCGATCGGGCGCGTCGCTGGCCCTCGACCCTGCATGCCCCGCGGTTTCCACCTGCTCATCGCCGCCCAGTTCGCCTCGGCCCTGGCGGACAACGCGCTGCTGATCGTCACCATCGCGCTGCTCCACGTGCAGGGCTACCCCGCCTGGTGGGCGCCTCTGCTCAAGTTCGCTTTCACGCTCGCGTATGTCGGCCTGGCCCCGGTCGTCGGGCCGGTCGCCGATGCGATGCCCAAGGCCCGCCTGATGGCCTGGATGAATGCGCTCAAGGTGGTCGGCCTGGTGATGCTGGTGGGCGTGCTCGACCCCCTCGCCGGGCCGGTGCCGCCCGTGCTGGCCTTCGCCGTGGTCGGCCTGGCCGCGGCGGCCTATGCCCCGGCGAAGTACGGGCTGGTGACCGAGCTCGTGGCGCCCGAGCAGCTGGTGCGGGCCAACGCCTGGATCGAGGTGTCGGTGGTGCTGGCCGCCCTGCTGGGCACGGTGCTCGGCGGCCTCCTGGTGTCGAGCGTCGTCGTGACGTCGCCGGCCGCGACCGCGCTGGCCAGCGGCCTCGCCGGGCTCGCCATGGGCTCGGCCGGTCCATTTGCAGCATCGCTGGTGGCGCTGCTGGCGCTCTACGGCCTCGCGGCGGGCCTCAACCTCGGCATTCCGGACAGCGGCGCGCGCTACCCGCGCGAAGCGGTGCATCCGGCAGCCCTGGTCCGTCACTTCCGGGCAGCCAACCGCGTGCTGTGGCGCGACCGCGGCGGCGGGCGCCTGTCGCTGGCGGTGACCACGTTGTTCTGGGGCGTCGGCGCCACGCTGCAGTTCGCGGTGCTGCTGTGGGCGCAGGCCGTGCTCGACCTGTCGCTCGACCAGGCGGCCTACCTGCAGGCCGCGGTGGCCGTGGGGGTGATCGCCGGCGCGGCCTTCGCCGGGCGCCACATCGCCCTGCGCGAGGCGCGGCGGGTCCTCCCGCTGGGCATCCTGCTGGGGGCGCTCGTTCCGCTCGTCGCCTCGACCGGGTCGCTGCCGCTCGCCGCGGTGCTGCTCGCCGTCACCGGCGCGGTCGGTGGCGTGCTCGTCGTGCCGCTGAATGCGCTGCTGCAGCACCGCGGCCATACGCTGCTGACTGCGGGCCGGTCGATCGCCGTCCAGGGCTTCAACGAGAACCTGTCGGTGCTGGTGATGCTGGCGACCTATGCCGGGTTGCTGGCGCTCGGGCTGCCGATCGTCCCGTTGATGTGGGTGTTCGGCCTGGCCATCGGCTCGGCCATGGCGATGCTGTGGTGGCGCGAACTCCGGGTCGGCACCAGCTCCGGCGGCGCGGTGCCCGCGGAACGCACCTGAGGGCGCCACGGGCCGGCTCGCCCGGCCCGGCGGACCCACGAAGGGGCCGCGGGGCCTGCCCGAGCGCCCGCCGTGCGCGCCCGTCAAAGCGACGGCACGCCACCGAACGCAGGCTCGACGGTCAGGGCGGGCTGGCCATGTCGCACGACATCGCGCATCACCGCCTCGACCTGCATGACGACGCGGTCCCATCCGCAGGCGGCCATGGTGCGCCGCGCTGCGGCCCCACGATCGCGGCGCGCCGCGGCGTCGGTCGCGAGGGCGACCGCCCGGTCGACGAAGCCCCGCTCGTCCCCCGGTGCCGCGAGCGCGCCGTCGACCCGCGAGGCCGCTGGCCATCGCCTCCGCGGTCACGTTGCCGTAGGTCTCGCTCATGCTCGGGAACAGGAACACGTCGCCCGAGGCGTAGTGCTCCGCCAGTTCGAGTCCGAGTCGAGTGCCGGCGAAGTGCGCCGTCGGCAGCTGGCTCTGGAGCTGCGCCCACGCCGGCCCGTCGCCGACGATGACGACACGCATTCGCGGCTCGGCCCGCTGCATGGCCGTCGCGGCGAGCACCACGAGGTCCAGGTTCTTCTCCGGCGCGAGCCGCCCCACGTACAGGGCCACCGGATCGTCCGGCCCCGCGCCCCAGGCGGCGCGCAGCGCCTCGCTTCGCCGCCGCGGGTCGAAGCGCGCCAGGTCGACGCCGCGCGGCACGACGAGCAACCGATCGAAGCCGATCTGCACGAGTTCGCGGCGCACCGATTCGGTCGGCACCATCGTGCACGCCGTGCGGTTGTGGAACTTGCGCAGATAGGCCAGCATCGGCCGCGCCAACCAGCCCATCCCGTAGTGACGGCAGTACGTGTGGAAGTTCGTGCGGAATTCGCTGCACACGGGCAGGCGCAGCCGTCGGGCGGCCTCCAGGGCCGACCAGCCGAGGGGGCCCTCGGTGGCGATGTGAACCAGGTCCGGTCGGCGCCGGGCCCACAACGACACCAGCGCTGCCTTGGAGGGGACACCCATCTTGAGGCCGGGATAGCGCGGCACCGGCAGCCCGCGCATCAGCACCTCGTGGAAGCGCTCCGCGGACTCCGCGCCCTGCCCGGCCTGCTGTCGCGGCCGCACCAGCTGCACGTCGTGATCGCGCTCGCGAAGCCCCTGCACCATGCGCGCAAGGGACAAGGCCACACCGTTCACTTCCGGCGGATAGGTCTCGGTCACGACGGCGATGCGAAGGTGCGCGGAACCGACGGGGAAGTCGTCGACTTCGATCGGGGAGGGCTCGCTCGTCGTGACCACACCGCGATCGTGGCGTCGTCGTGCAGCAGTTTGATGACTCGCGATCCGTCATGCCCACGTCACGCGCCATTCATCGCCGAACGTCACCATGCGGTCACGCGAGTGCGGCGTGGCGCACCGCGAGACGCAATGCGCCGCGCATGAACGCTTTCGAGGAGGTCCCGTGCCAGAGTTCTTTCGTCAGTTGCAGGTCCTGCGTTGGGACGACCACCGCTACTACCACCACAGCCGCATCAACCAGTCGCTGCACTTCGTCAGCGCGCTGAGCTTCCTGGTCGCCTACGCGATGCTGTTCATCGACCCGGCCTGGGCGGCCTGGATCGCGTGGGGCGTCTCGATGACGACCCGCCAGGCCGGCCACTTCTTCTTCGAGCCGCGCGGCTATGACCACGTCAACCAGGCCACCGATGCCTACAAGGAGGCGATCAAGGTCGGCTACAACATC
>JALOSQ010000100.1 GCA_025458335.1 Ideonella sp. | reverse complement strand
AGTGACGGCGCAACAAGCCTACGCCGCGAGCACCGCCAGCGCCAGCGCTCGGGTCGCGCAGCCTGAGCTTCGATCCGAGCCGACCCGCTCGGCACCGACGCCGCGGCGATCGCGATGGCCTCGCAGGCCATCCCGCAGGCCAGGCTCGCGGCGTGGATCGCCGAGTTCGTCGACCAGGGTCTGCGGAGCGTCGGCGCTGGCGGCCACCGCCATCGTGCTGCAGCCTCTTCGACGGTGGGCCGGTGGCTGAGCCGGCTGTAACAGATCCTCACCGCCATGGACTGGGTGATTCGGGCCGGCGCCGATCGGGAGCGGGAGAATCCACGTCGTGCGGGGCGGCAACGAGTCCGCTCGCGAACAGGAGGTGCACCATGACACGACTGCGGAACCTGAGCCGCCGGGCCGCGATCGGCCTCGGCCTGGCCGCGGGCCTTGCCGCTTGCGGCGGCGGCGACGACGCCAGCGTCGACGAGGGCCGCGCGGTGCCCTTCTCGCGGGTGCCCGCCGACACCGGCATCGCCGTCTGGCCGTCGCGCACCTACGTCGTGAGAACGCCCGGCGACTGGAGCGCGGCCTGGAACACCCAGGAGTTCCTGGCGACGCAGTGGCCCTGGCCGCTGCAGCCGGACGTCGACTTCGCGAGCGTGATGGTGGTCGGCCTGTCGATGGGCACCGGCCCCAACGGCTGCCACGGCCTGCGCATCGAACGGGTCACCGAGCTTGCCGACACCGTGCGCGTCGAGTACCGCCGCACGACCGACACCGGCACCCAGGCCTGCACCCAGGCGACCGTGAGGCTGGTCGACTTCGTGCGCATCCCGGTGACGACCAAACCGGTCAGCTTCGCGGCGATGGGAGCCTAGGCGTCCTGATCGTCCTCGGCGAGGCCGCAGCCTGCCCGAGGCCCGGCCTGCAATGGCCCCTGACTTCAACAGCGTCGCGACGACACGCCTCGCCGCGCCGGGCCGGCTGCGGTCTGGGGTTGCCGCCCTGGGCGTCGTGCCTTGCAGGCAGGGCCGGTGAAGGCTCGAGCCGGCGTGCGCGCCGCACGGCCGGCGTCAGGCCGCCTGCAGCGTGGGCTCGACCGCCTGCCACGCGCCACCCGGCCGGTAGCGGGACACCGTCGCGCCCGCCGGCTCGATGTGGAACAGGTGCAGCCAGGCGTTGTCGACGAGCTGCCTCACCACCGCGTGCTTCGTGACGATGCTGTCGATCTCGCCGCGCGGGGCCTCGATGAACACCGACAGCCGCAGCGGCGTGTGCACGAAGCGCTCGCCGTCGTGCAGCGACTGCATCGGCAGCCCGATGCGCAGGTCGCCGCCGTTGCCCTCGAAGACGCCGATGTTGCCGCCGACGACGTTGTGCAGCACCTTGTCGCCGCTGCCGTAGAGCCTGTTGTCGACGGTGGAGGCGTAGTACTGCATGTTGATCCAGTTGGTCACGACCATCGGCGCGGTCATGATCAGCTCGAGCACCTTGAACTCGGGGTCGCGCTCCCAGCGGTAGTCGTGCAGGAAGCTGCGGCCGGCCAGGTTCATGTGCCGCGTGCGGCTGCGCGGCGCGACGACGAAGGCCGCGCACCCGGCCAGCCCCCACTCGGGCCGCACCTGCGCCCAGTCGCTGGTGCGCGCCTGGATCGACTGCTGCAGCGCCGCCGGCGCATCGGCCTCGTGGGCCAGGCCCAGCAGCGTCGCGCGCTCGGCGCGCGTGCGCTGGCCCGCCTGCGCCAGCCAGCCGCGCAGGTCCTGCAGGTCCTTGGCGTGGCTGGACGGCACGAGGTCGGTGTCGTACAGCAGCATCTCGTCGGTCGTCGTGTTGTGCAGCGCGCCGACGAAGACCGTGCTGTCGGGGAGGTCGAAACCCCTGGCCTTCAGGCCCACGCGCACGGCCGGGTCGTTCATCAGCGCCGCCAGCGCACGCGCGTTGACCTCGCCGGTCTGCCCGCCGCAGGCGCCGCAGTCCAGGCCCGCTGCGTGCGGGTTGTTGGCACTCGTGCTGCCGTGCCCGGCGAGCAGGATCACGCGCGCCCAGCCCGTGGTCAGGCCGGTGGCGCCCAGGACCGTGGCCGCCATGCCGACGCGGGCCTCGAGGTCCGGGCCGCCGCTGGTGGGCAGGCGCGGACGCAGGGTGCGCCGATCCTCGGCCGCCAGTCCGGTCAGCTCCACCGGAGGTGCGTCCTTCTCGCCGCCGAGGCGGCTCTTCAGCAGCTTGGCGCCGTAGAGCAGGCCGCAGGACTCGACGAAGGAGAAGGTCGAGCCGGCGCCGCCGCGGAAGGTCTGCCACTGCTGCCGCCACAGCAGCTTCTTCTTGCGCGCCTGTGCCAGCGAAATGCCCTGCTCGGGCGCGTCGCACTCGTCGGTGACGCACAGGCCGGGGTGCAGCAGGCCCGGCAGCTGCGGCCGCACCATCTCGCTGCCCAGCGGCCGGTACTCGATGAAGAGCGCGAAGAAGCCGGCGAAGCCCATCGTCTGCACGTGGCCGGCGCTCGCCGCCTCGAGCGCGCGGCGATAGATCTCCGAGCGCACGTCGATGCAGAACACGGCCTGCACCGCCGGCACCTGCTCGACCGCGCCGGGCGCCGGCGCGCCCGTCATCAGCCCGGCGGCGACCGGCGCCTGGTAGGCGTGCTCGAGCGCCAGGTGCCACAGCCAGTCCCGGCTCTGCGCGGCCTGGGCGCTGTCCACCGCGCCCGCCGCACCACGCCACGCCGTGGCCAGCCCGTCGGCGACCTTCAGCGACGCGTACTCCTCGTGCAGCAGCCATTCCCAGGCCAGGCGGATCGCGAGCATGTGGACGATGTGGTCGTCGTCGCGGCCGGCCAGCCGCGCCTGCCAGCGCTGGTAGGCGCACCACGAGGACCAGCCGTTGACGCTCATCAGCAGTGCGGTGAAGTAGGCCTCGCAGGCCTCCTGCGGGATGCGCAGCGCGCGCACCGCGGCGTCGACCAGCGCCACCGGGTCGGTCGGCAGCTGGCGCAGGCGCCGGCTGAAGCCGTGGTAGCCCATCAGCATCGCCGGGCCGAAGTCGTGCTCCGACTGGCGCCGCCAGCTCGCGTACAGGCCGCCGGCGTGGTCCGGACCCCACGCCGCCTGGCCCTGGTCGAAGTAGGCGGCCGTGCCCTGGCTGACGTGGTGCGTGACGTAGTCGCGCCAGGCCATGTGGTGGGCGGTGTCGCGGCGCGCGTCGACGAGGTCGGTCGCCAGCGGCAGGCGGCCCGGCTGCGAGGGCGTGGCGTCCAGGCCGGCGATCAGCGCGTCGACGGTGACCGGCTCACCGGTGGCGTCGATCGCGGACTGCAGGTCGGCGCGGCCGATGCGCCCGGCCTGCCACTGCTCGCGGTACCAGGCCCGCGGCATCAGTATCGGGCTGCCCGCCAGCGCCGCGAGGTTCGCACCGGCGGCCTGGATCGGCCGCTCCAGCTGCCCCCAGTAGGGGTTGACGGCGATGAATCGGTCCAGCGGCCAGGTCGGGGCGATGCGGGCGCAGGCGGCGTCGATCACGGGCCGCAGCGCCGAGGCGGTCGTGCGCGTGGACAGTTCGATCACGGCATTCATCGGGCGGCTCCAGGGGTGGGGACTTCGGGCAGCAGGGGTTGCGGCGCGGCCGGCTTCGCGGGCAGGCGCGCCGGCCACAGGCGGAAGGTGAGCCGCGTGAACAGCTCGTCGAGGTACAGGCCGGCGAACAGCCAGGGATACAGGCGCCGCGCCACCGCGCCCTGCGGCCGCGCACGCACGGCGCCCTGCACCGCGAACAGCAGCACGAAGCAGGCGATCACCCAGCCGACGAGACCGGCCGCGGCCGGGGCCTCGGGCGCACCGAGCCCCACCTTGAAGGCCAGGTGCAGGCCGAAGTAGGCCAGCGCGACCGCGAAGCTCGCGCCGATGCCGGCGAGCACCCAGGCGCCACCGGCGCGCAGCACCGGGCCGGCGAGCAGCGGCACCACCGCCAGCGCGAGCACCGCCGTGACGGCCCACAGTGCGGGTGCGTCGGCCGGCCGGATGCCCCAGGCGAGCGCCGCCGCGCCGACGATGCCCACGCCGACGAGGGCGCTGGCGAACCACGCGAAGCCCGACAGCGGCGGCAGCGCCGGCGTCATCTGCTGCAGGCGGTGCGTCTCGACCGCGGTGCCGGAGGTCAGGAAGGCGTGCGCCTTGTACAGCGAGTGCGCGACGATGTGCAGCAGCGCCAGCTCGTACAGGCCGAGGCCGCACTGCATCAGCATGAAGCCCATCTGCGCGCAGGTGGACCAGGCGAGCGAGACCTTGATGCTGATGCGCGTCATCATCGTCGCCGCGGCGACGACGGCGGTGATGCCGCCGACGACCACCAGCAGGGCCTGCGCCATCGGCACGTCGCCGATCAGCGAGCCCAGGCGGATCAGCACGAAGCCGCCGAGGTTGACGACGCCGGCGTGCAGCAGCGCCGACACCGGCGTCGGCGCCTCCATCACCTGGATCAGCCAGCCGTGCACCGGCAGCTGCGCGCACTTGACCAGCGCGCCGATCACGAACAGCACGGCGGCCGCCTGCAGCGCGCCGGGCAGCGCCGGCAGCGCCTGCGCGGCGGCGAGGGCCTGGTCGATCTCCAGCGTGCCGAGCTGCGTGCCGACGAGCGCGATCGCGCCCAGCATCGCCAGGTCGGCCACGCGGCTGGCGATGAATTTCTTGTGCGCGGCGATCAGCGCCTGCGGCCGCTCGTCGAAGAAGGTCAGCAGCGCGTGCAGCGCCAGGCTGGTGCCGATCCAGGCCAGCACGAGCACCAGCAGGTTGTTCGTCATCACCAGCAGGGTCACGGCCGCGAGCGTCAGCATCAGGCTGCGCACGTAGCGCGGCTGCCCGCGCTGGCCGCCGAGGTAGGAGCGTGAGTAGCCGACGATCACCCAGCCGATGAAGCTGACCAGCACGAGCATCACGCTCGTGAGGAAGTCACCGCGCAGGCTGAAGTGCAGGCCGCCGGCGTCGCCGAACAGCGCCGGCCCGCGCCACAGCCCGGGCCCGCCGGTCGCGAGCCAGGCCAGCGACCCGATCGACGCCAGCAGCGCCAGCAGCGCGGCGGCGCTGGCGGCGCGCCAGCCGGCCTCGGGCGTGCCCGCCGTCGCGGCGCGGGCTGCGGCGAGCAGCAACAGGATCGGCGCCGCCAGCAGCAGGGCAGCACGCAGCGGCGAGAGGTCGGCAATCGGGTCCATCGGCACACGTCCTTGACGCAGAAGGCGGGTGTCGCACTGTGGCCGGAGACGCTCGATCTGTAAAACGCATTATTCAGACGAAGTGGTTCTAGTTTTTGTAATCAGACGACGTCGCCGGCCCGTCCGCATCGTGGAGCCGCACCGCGCAGTGAGACACGAGCCACCTCGATCGCCCGCCGTGCCACCGGCCCGCGTAAGCCATCCGCTGCAGGCCCTCGGCCGGGTGCGATGCTCGAGTCCGGACGTCCGCGTTGCGGCCGCGAGACCAGGTCGGCGAGCGACTCCGATGAGTCGACTTCGGGCGATCGCCACATCCTTTGCGCACCGCGTCGGATGGCCGTCCCGCTGGCCCGTGATGCACCGGCGTACTCTCCCGGTCACGCCAGCCGCGCCAGCCGCTGTGCGCTTGAACGGACTCCCGGCTTGCGCGGGCATGTCGGCGTCGGTGGCCTGCCCGGTGACGCACAGCGCGACCGGCGAGCACCCGAAGACGATCAGCACCGCGCAGGGATCGTTGGCCATGACGCCCGGTCCACGGTATTCATACCGTATTGCCGGCGCTGCCTGCGGCCTCTAAGGTGCGCCCCGGGCCACCCGTGCCACTGACCGGGCGGCGCACAACGAACCCGCGACGACCGCATGAACCTCGCCCACCTGCTGACCCGTCAGGCCCGCGTGAGCGCCGAACGCCCGGCGATCTTCGAAGGCGCGCAGCCGTGGGCGACCCATGCGCAGTGGGCCCGGCGCTGTGCCGCGCTGGCGAAGCGGCTGCGCGCCGCCGGGCTCGAGCCCGGCGACCGCGTGCTGGTGTTCATGCGCAACCACCCGCGCTACCTCGAGATCCTGTGGGCGGCCTGGTGGGCCGGGCTCATCGCGGTGCCGGTCAACGCCAAGCTGCATGCGGCCGAAGTCGAGTGGATCATCGGCAACGCCGAGGCGCGCTGGGGTTTCGTGACACGCGACGTCGCCCCGCATCGGCTGCAGGGTCTGGTGCACCAGGTCGACGCCGAGTCGTCCGAGGCCGACGATCTGCTCGCGCCCGTCGACGCATGGGAGTCGGTGCCGATCACCGAGCGCGGGCCCGACGACGTGGCCTGGCTCTTCTACACCAGCGGCACGACCGGCCGCCCGAAAGGCGTGATGCTGACGCACCGCAACCTGACGACGATGGGCCTGACCTACTTCGTCGATGTCGACGCGGTGACGCCCGACGACGCCATCGTCTATGCGGCACCGATGTCGCACGGCTGCGGCCTCTACGCGATCCCGCACCTGATGGCCGGCGCGCGCCACGTGGTCCCGGCCTCGGGGGGTGTCGATCCGGCCGAGCTGTTCGCGCTCGGGCGCGAGGTCGGGCCGATGTCGACGTTCGCGGCGCCGACGATCGTCCGGCGCCTGGTCGACCACGCCGAGTCGGCCGGCCTGGGCCCCGACGACGCCGCGCGTTCGTTCAAGACCATCGTCTACGGCGGCGCACCGATGTACCTGGCGGACATCGAGCGCGCGTTGCGCGTGATGGGCCCGCGCTTCGTGCAGATCTACGGCCAGGGCGAGACGCCGATGGTGGCCACCGCGCTGTCGCGGCGGCACATCGCCGACGCGGCGCACCCGCGGCATCGGGAGCGGCTGGCGTCGGTCGGCGTGGCGCAGACGCCGGTCGAGGTGCGCGTGGCCGATCCGCAGGGCGTCTCGCCGGCGCCGGGCGAGGTCGGCGAAGTGCTGGTGCGCGGCGACACGGTGATGGCCGGCTACTGGCGCAACCCCGAGGCGAGCGCCGTGGCGGTGCGCGACGGCTGGCTGTGGACCGGCGACCTCGGCTCGCTCGACGCCGACGGCTTCCTGACGCTGATGGACCGCAGCAAGGACCTGCTGATCAGCGGCGGCTCCAACATCTACCCGCGCGAGGTCGAGGAGGTGCTGCTGACGGCGCCCGGCGTCGCCGAGGTGGCCGTGGTCGGCGCGCCCGACGCCGAGTGGGGCGAGGTCGTCGTCGCGTTCGTGGTCGCGCAGCCCGGGCAGCGGCCGACCGAGGCGGCCCTGGACGCCCACTGCCTCGAGCGCATCGCGCGCTTCAAGCGCCCCAAGCGCTACCTGTTCGTGGACACGCTGCCGAAGAACAACTACGGCAAGGTGCTGAAGACCGAGTTGCGGGCCCGGCTGCGCGCGCCCGCCTGACCCCACCCACCGCACGCCGAGGAGTCGACCGAGATGAGCACGCTGCACGGGCGAAGGGCCCTGGTGACCGGTTCGGTGCAGGGCATCGGGCTGGCGATCGCGAAGGCGCTGGCGCGGGAGGGCGCGACCGTGGTGCTGCACGGGCTGCCCGACGCCCAGGTGCACGCGGCGGCTCGCGCGGCACTCGCCGAAGTCTCGCCCGCACCCGTCCTCGTCCTCGGTCACGACCTCGCGGACCCAGCCCAGGTGCAGCGGCTGATGCAGGAGGTGCTCGACGCCGGTCGGCTGGACATCCTGGTCAACAACGCCGGCATCCAGCACACGGCGCCGCTGCACGAGATGCCGCGCGCACGCTGGGACGCGATCCTCGCGATCAACCTGTCGGCGGCCTTCGACACGATGCGGCTGGCGCTGCCGGGCATGATGGCCCGCGGTTACGGGCGCATCGTCAACGTCGCCTCGGTGCACGGGCTGGTGGCCTCGGTGAACAAGGCGCCCTACGTGGCGGCGAAGTTCGGCCTGGTCGGCCTGACGCGGGTGGCCGCGCTGGAGGCGGCGCGCGCAGGCAACCGCGCCAGCGGCGGCGTCACCGCCAACTGCATCTGCCCCGGCTGGACAGAGACGGCGATCATCGAACCGCAGATCCAGGCGCGGGCCCTGCAGTTCGGCGGCGACCGCGACGCCGGCATCGCCGACCTGCTGCGCGAGAAGCAGCCCAGCGGCCGCACGTCGACACCCGACGAGATCGCGCAGACGGTGCTGTGGCTGTGCGATCGGGCGGCGCACAACCTCACCGGTGCCGCGATTCCGATCGACGGCGGATGGACGGCCCAGTGAGCGCCGAAGCCGGGGCCAGGCGCGTGG
>JALOSQ010000099.1 GCA_025458335.1 Ideonella sp. | reverse complement strand
ACCGCCACCGACGAGCGCGGGATGATGGTGAGCTACATCCAGAGCAACTACATGGGCTTCGGCTCGGGCGTGTGCGTGCCGGGCTGGGGCGTGAGCCTGCAGAACCGCGGCGCCGGCTTCAGCCTGAACCCCGAGAGCCCCAACGTGGTGGCGCCGGGCAAGCGGCCGTTCCACACCATCATCCCGGCCTTCCTCACGCAGGACGGCCAGCCGCGCATGAGCTTCGGCGTGATGGGCGGCAACATGCAGCCGCAGGGCCACCTGCAGACGCTCACCCGCATGCTCGATGCCCACCAGAACCCGCAGGCCGCCTGCGACGCGCCGCGCTGGCGCTTCAACAGCGGCCTGTCGGTGAACGTCGAGCCCGAGATGCCGGCGGCGACCGTGCAGGCGCTCAAGGACCGCGGCCACCAGGTCGAGTCCTTCCAGGACAGCTACCAGGACTTCGGCTCGGGCCAGTTCATCTGGCGCCTGGGCGACGCAGGCACGGAGGGCTACGTCGCCGCCAGCGACTCGCGTCGCGACGGGCAGGCGGTGGCGATCTGAGGGCCGTGGGCGGCACGGCTCGGCGCTCCTTGCGCGCACCATGACAGCCGCGGCGGCGTCCGACGCGTCTCGGCTGTCCTCGGGGCTCGTGCTGGCCGCGCTCGGGTCGATCGCGTTCTCAGGCAAGGCGATCATCGTCAAGCTGGCCTACCGCCACGACGTCGATGCGGTGACGCTCATCATGTACCGCATGCTGTTCGCGCTGCCACTGTTCGTGGCGCTGGCCTGGTGGGCGAGCCGCGGCAAGCCGCCGCTGGCACGGCGCGACTGGCTCGTCGTCTTCGGGCTGGGTGTGACCGGGTACTACCTGGCGAGCTTCCTCGACTTCCTCGGGCTGCAGTACATCAGCGCGAGCCTGGAGCGGCTGATCCTCTACCTCAACCCGACGCTCGTGCTGCTGATCGGCGTGGTGGCGTTCGGCCGGCGCGTGACCGTCCGGCAGTTCGGCGCCATCGCGGTCAGCTATGCCGGCATCCTGCTGGTGTTCGGCCACGAGGTTCGGCTCGAGGGCGCCGATGTGCCCTTGGGTGCGGCGCTGGTGTTCGGCAGCGCGGTGAGCTATGCGATCTACCTGGCCTACAGCGGGCAGGTGGTGGCGCGCATCGGCGCCCTGCGGCTGACCGGCCTGGCCACGACCGTGGCCTGCCTGCTGTGCATCGGCCAGTTCTTCATCCTGCGACCGGTCTCGGCGATGGCGGTGGCGCCGGAAGTGCTGTGGCTGTCGGTGCTCAACGCCACGCTATGCACCTTCGCGCCGGTGATCATGGTGATGCTGGCGATCGAGCGCATCGGCTCGACGCTCACCGCTCAGACCGGCATGATCGGCCCGCTGTCGACCATCGCGATGGGCGTGCTGATCCTGGGCGAGCCGTTCAACGGGTGGATCATCGCCGGCACGGCGCTGGTGCTGGTGGGTGTGTGGATGCTGGCGCGCTCGCCCTCGCCACCCGCGCGGCCGATGCCGGCTGCCGCGGATTGAGCGCGGGCGCGCGCGGCGCCCGCACCCGGGACTTCGAACGACCTGCAAGGAGACACATGGACCTCGGCATTTCAGGCAAGTGGGCGCTGGTGTGCGCCGCGAGCAAGGGCCTCGGCAAGGGCTGCGCGGTCGCGCTCGTGCGCGAGGGCGTCAACGTGGTGATCACCGCGCGCGGCGAGGAGGCCCTCAAGGCCACGGCCGCCGAACTCAAGGCGATCAACCGTGCGAGCGCGGTGCGCACCGTCGCGGGCGACATCACCACGCCGGAAGGGCGCGCCGCGGCGCTGGCCGCTTGCCCCCAGGTCGACATCCTGGTGAACAACGCGGGCGGGCCGCCAGCCGGCGACTTCCGCGAGTGGACGCGCGACACCTGGATCGCGGCGCTCGACGCGAACATGCTCACGCCGATCGAGCTCATCAAGGCCACCGTCGATGGCATGGCCGAGCGCGGTTTCGGGCGGATCCTCAACATCACGTCGGCCGCGGTGAAGGCCCCCTACGAGTCGCTGGGGCTGAGCAACGGCGCGCGCACGGGCCTCACGGGATTCATCGCCGGCATCGCCCGGCAGCCCAAACTGGCCTCGCGCAACGTCACGATCAACAACCTGCTGCCGGGCCCCTTCGACACCGAGCGACTGCGCGCCAACACGGCGACCGTCGCGCAACGGGGCGGCAAGACCTTCGACGAGGTCTGGGAACAGCGCCGCGAGTCGAACCCGACGAAGCGCTTCGGCGATCCGGCCGAGTTCGGCGCGATGTGCGCGTTCCTCGCCAGTGCGCACGCCGGCTACATCAACGGCCAGAACATCCTGCTCGATGGCGGTGCGTACCCCGGGACGTTCTGATCGTCCGTCGGGAGGCGTCGGGGCCGTCCATCAGTCGAGCTGGCACGCCACCCGGTAGCGAGGCTCGTTCTCGAGCACGTGCTCGCGCAGCAGGGCCTCGGCACGGTCGACGTCGCCAGCCGCGACGGCATCGACGAGCACCTGGTGGCTGCTGACCGCGTTGGCGATCGGTGAGCGGTGACGCAGCGCCACGAGCTGCGACCGGATCACGTCGTAGCCCGATTGCAGATAGCGGTTCGGGCAGTGCTCGAAGAACAGCGTGTGGAACTGCATGTCGATCCGCGCCAGCGCGAGCAGGTCGCGGGCGCGTTCGGCCTTGCGCATCTCGGTGACACAGCCGGCGAGGTCGCGGGCCAGCGCGGCGCCATTCAGCGACAAGGCTTCGCGCAGGGCGGCGGTCTCGACCATCGCCCGGTAGCGGCACAGTTGCCCCACCTGGTCCGGCTCGAGCCGGAACACGTAGGTCCCCCGCTGCGGGTGAACCTCGACGAGGCCTTCGCCCTTCAGGCGAAGCAGCGCCTCCCGCACCGGGGTCTTGCTGACCTGCAGGCGCTGCGCCAGCTGCGCCTCCGATACCTGTTCCCCGAGCTTGAGCTCTCCGCACACGATGGCCTCGCGAAGGCGCTCGCACACGCGCTCGGTCAGGAGCTGCGGGCGGACCAGGGCGAGCGGTGCGTTCATCCGGGACAACAGGCTGCAGCGTGAGTGTAGGGTTTGCCAAGGGTTTTCGCATCTGAGATATCAGATACGCTGAGGCATGGACACGCCTTCGTCGCCCCATCGCGACGCCGCGTCGGGCGCCGGCCCGAAGACCACGGCACTGGCTCGACTCGAAGACCTCGTGGTGCGCGTCAACCAGTGGCTGGTCATCGCGCTGATGGCGTCGATGGCGGTCCTGGTGTTCGTCAACGTGGTCTGCCGGTACCTGTTCAACTTCTCGATCATCTGGGTCGAGGAGCTGACGCAGTACCAGATGATCTGGGTGGCCTACCTCGGGGCTGGCCTTGCGCTGCGCGAGGGTCGTCACGTTGCAGTGGACACGTTGCAGGACCTGCTGCCGGCCCCGCTGCGCCGTTACCTGCGCGCGTTGATCGGGATGGGGATGGGGGCCTTCCTCGCCGCTCTGGTGGTGCTGGGCTACCAGATCGTCGTCTTCACCTGGAACCAGGAGACGCCGGTGATGAACGTGCCCACCGGTCTGCCGTACCTGGCCGTGCCCATCGGCGCCGCGGCGATGCTGCTGCACCTGCTGCTGTTCTGGCGCCGGTTCGTGGAGCGCGACTTCATCCCCATCGAGGACCTCGGCGCCGATGGCCACGACGCGCCCGCCGAGGGTCGACGCGCATGACCGCCATCCTCTTCGGCGTGTTCGCCGTGGGCCTGCTGGTGGGCCTGCCGATCGCCTTCGCGATGGGCGGCGCGGGCCTGGTGGCGCTGGCGGTCGACGGCAAGCTCTCGCTGCTGTCGGTGCCGCAGCGCCTGTTCGACGGCATCAACTCGTTCCCGCTGATGGCAGTGCCGTTCTTCATCCTGGCCGCGGACCTGATGACGGCCAGCGGCATCACGACGGCGTTGCTGCGCTTCTCGAATTCGCTGGTCGGCCACATCCGCGGCGGCATGGGCCACGTCAACGTGGTGACCTCGATGATGTTCGCCGGCGTCAGCGGCTCCGCCCTGGCCGATGCGGCGGGGCCCGGAGCCGTCGAAATGCGCATGATGCAGCGCAGCGGCTACCCGAAGGACTATTCGGCCGCGCTGTCGGCCGCCACCGCGACGATCGGCCCGATCATCCCGCCGTCGATCATCATGGTCATCTACGCGCTGACCGACAGCCGCGTGACGGTGGCCGGGCTGTTCCTCGCCGGGGTGGTGCCCGGCGTGTTGCTGGGCCTGGCGCTGATGGCCGCGAACCACTGGATCAGCACCCGCAACGGCTACGGCACCCCGCAGGCGTCGATGTCGTGGCGCGAGCGGCTGGTCGCGCTGTGGAAGGCGTTGCCCGTGCTGATGATGCCGGCCATCATCATTGCGGGCATCCTCACCGGCCTGTTCACGCCGACCGAGGCGTCGGCCGTGGCGGTGTTCTACGCCCTGTTCGTCGGGCTGTTCGTGACGCGCACGCTGAACGCGCGGATCATCGCCAAGGTGTTGCTCCAAAGCGGCCTGGTCACCAGCGCGGCGCTGCTGATCGTGTCGATGGCGTCGTTGTTTGCCTGGCTGCTGACGATCCTGCAGATCCCGCAGGCGATTGCCGCCGCGATCGGAAGCCTCACCACCGACCCGGTGCTGGTGATGCTGATCGTGATGGTGTTCGTGCTGGTCTGCGGCCTGTTCATCGACACGCTGCCCGCGGTCATCATCCTGGTCCCGGTACTTGCACCGCTGTCGGAGCAGTTCGGCATCCACCCGCTGCACTTTGCGATGGCCGTGGTGCTCAACCTCACGGTCGGATTGATCACCCCGCCCGTGGGCGGTGTGCTGTTCGTCATGTCGTCCGTGGCGCGCATCCGCCTCGAGAAGCTCTCGCGCGCCATCCTGCCGCTGCTCGCCGCCGAACTCGTCGTGCTGCTCGCCGTCGTGCTCTGGGCCCCGCTTTCCACGACCGTGCCCGCGTGGTTCGGTTACTCCCGCTGACCTCACGACCCAAGAAGGAGACGCCCCGATGAAAGTCAAGTTCTACGCCCTGGCGGCCGCGCTGGCGTTCGCGCTGCCGATGGCCCACGCGCAGAAGACGCTCAAGTACGCGCACTTCCAGCCCGCCAAGGACGACCAGCCCAAGCACGTCGCCGCGCTCGCGTTCAAGGAGCACGTCGAGAAGGCGACGAACGGCTCGATCAAGGTCGAGATCTTCCCGGCCGGCCAGTTCGGCCGCGACCAGCCCACGATGGAGGGCCTGCGGCTGGGCACGCTCGAGATGGCGGTTGCCCACGACGGTGCGATCGCCACGGTGCACAAGCCGATCGGCGTGCTCGGCATCCCGTTCCTGTACGAGAACCACGAGCACGCCTGGCGCGTGTACGACTCGGCGTGGCTGAAGGGCTTCTCCGACGACATGGTCAAGAAGACCGGCGTCCGCATGCTGGGCCTGGCCGACAACGGGGTGCGTCACTTCACCAACAGCCTGCGGCCGATCCAGTCGCCGGCCGACATGAAGGGCATGAAGATCCGCATCCAGCCCTCGCCGGTGTTCAAGACGCTGGTCGAGTCGCTCGGCGCGTCGGCGTCGGCGATTCCCTGGGCCGAGCTGCCTACCGCGCTCCAGCAGAAGGTGGTCGACGGCCAGGAGAACGGCGTGACCAACATCCTCGCGGCCAGCCTGTTCCAGCACCAGAAGTTCGCCACGCTCGACGGGCACGTGTGGAGCGTGCACGGCTACCTGATCAACGAGCGCTTCTACCAGGGGCTGTCCGCGGCCGAGAAGAAGGCGGTCGAGGAGGGCACGCAGAAGGCGATCGCGATCCACCGCAAGATGACCAGCGACCAGGACAAGAACGCCAAGGAGATCCTCGAGCGCGTGGGCATGCAGGTGTACGTGCCGACAGCGGCGCAGATCGCGGAGTTCCGCCGTCTGGCGCAGCCGCCGGTTCGTCAGTGGGCCGAGGGTGAGATCGGCAAGGCCTACGTCGACGACCTCTTCAAGGCGATCGACGCGACCCGCAAGTGATGGGGCAGGGCGACGCGATGCCCGCGCATGCACCCCTTGTCGTGGCCATCGATGATGGGTATGCGGCCTACGACCAGGAGGAGCGGCTGCTCGCCGAGGTCGGCGCGGGCTTCGCGGTGCGCCCCGTGCGCGGCGACCCGGCGGCGGCTGTCGCTGCCGTCCGTGACGCCGACGTCGTGCTCGTGCGCGAGTCCCCGGTCCCCCGGCCGGCGATCGAGGCGATGGTGCACGGGCGCGCCGTGATCCGCTACGGCATCGGTGTCGACAACATCGACCAGCAGGCCGCGCGCGAGCGCCGAATCTACGTCGCCAATGTCCCGGACTACGGCACGGACGAGGTCGCGACCCAGACCGTGGCCCTCGCGCTCGCAGTCGTGCGGCGCCTGCGCCTGCACGACCGCGAGGTGCGTGCCGGTCGCTGGTCCACCGGCGTGCTGGCGCCGATGTACCGGTTGCGCGGCCGCACGCTCGGCCTGATCGGCTACGGCCGGATCGCCCGCATGACCCACCGCATGCTGGAAGGCTTCGGGTTCGCGCGCGTGCTCGCCCACGATCCGACCGCCGACCTGCCGCCCGGGGTCGAGGCGGCGGACATCGACCGGATCTGCCGCGAGGCCGACCTCATCTCGCTGCATGCGCCCATGAGTGCGGAGACCCGCCACCTGATCGATGCCCGGCGTATCGCGTTGATGCGGTCCACCGCCATCCTCGTCAACACTGCACGGGGCGGGCTGGTCGACCTCGAAGCGCTGCACGCGGCGCTGGCCTCCGGCCGCCTGCTCGGGGCTGGGCTGGACGTCTTCGAGCGTGAACCGCCCGACCCGGCGCACCCGATCCTCGGCCTCGACAACGTGGTGCTGACCAACCACATCGGCTGGTACAGCGAGGAATCCATGCGTGACCTGCAGCGCAAGGCCGCCGAGGAGGCGGCGCGCGTCCTGCAGGGCCATCCCCCGATCCATTGGCTGAACCGCTGGTGACCCCGCCGCGCATCCAGCCCTCACAAGGAGACCCGATGAACGACCTGATCGATGCCTTCAACCAGGTGGCCGTGGCCTCGGTGGCCGACGCCGTCGACAAGGTGTGCGGCCAGCGTGGCTACATGGCCAGCTGCATCAAGCCGCGCATCAACGACAAGCGCATCTGCGGCCCGGCGGCCACCGTGCTGGAGGCCGCCACCGACGAGTTCGTGCCGCCGCAGCACGCCCTGGACCTGATCGACGAGGCGCCGCCCGGCAGCGTGATCGTGATCGCCATCGAGGGCGGGCAGCCCGATGTCGCGGTCTGGGGTGGCCTGATGACCGCGGGAGCCGTGGCCAACGGACACGCCGGCGCGGTGCTCGACGGTGGCGTGCGCGACCTCACCGAGATCCGCCGCGACTACGCCTTCCCGGTCTATGCTCGCGACGTGAGCCCGGGCACGACGCTCGGACGGTACAAGACGGTGGCGTCGCAAGTGCCCGTGCGCGTGGGCGGCATCGTGGTGCACCCCGGGGACCTGATCGTCGGCGACGTCGACGGCGTGGTCGTGGTGCCGAAGGACAAGGCGCAGGAGGTGCTGAAGATGGCGCAGGAGATCGACGCGCGCGAACTCGAGCAGGCCAAGCTCATCATCGCGGAGAAGTCGCTGCGCAAGGGCCTCGCCAAGTACGGCAGGATCTGATGGCCGAGTCGACCGCCTTCGACATCGTCGCCTTCGGCGAGCCGATGGTCGAGTTCAACCAGACCGGTGAAGGCGGCGGCCGGCTGTACCTGCAGGGCTTCGGCGGCGACTCCTCGAACTTCGCCATCGCCGCGGCTCGACAGGGCGCGCGCGTGGCCTACGTGAGCGCGCTCGGCGACGACCCGTACGCGCGCCTGCTGCGCGACCTGTGGGACGCCGAGGGCGTCGACCACGCCAGCGTCGCGACGGATCCCGAGGCGTACACCGCGATCTACTTCGTCACGCACGACGACGCGGGCCACCACTTCAGCTTCTTCCGCAGCGGGTCGGCGGCCAGCCGCTACCGGGTCGTTCATCTGCCGCTCGAACGCGTCCGCTCGGCCCGGGTGCTGCATCTGTCGGGCATATCGCTGGCCATCTCGAACAGTGCCTGTGATGCGGGCTAGCCGCCATCGAGGCCGCCCGCCGGGCCGGCGTGACGGTCAGCTTCGACACCAACCTGCGGCTCAAGCTCTGGTCGATCGACCGGGCGCGCGCGGTGATGACCGACGTGATCGCGCGCTGCGACCTGTGCCTGCCGAGCTACGACGACGTCGTGGCCATCAGCGGCCTGACCGATCCGGACGCGATCGTCGACCATTGCCTGCGCCTGGGTGCGAAGGTCGTCGCGCTCAAGCTCGGCGAACGCGGCGCGATCGTCGCCGATGCCACGCAGCGCCACCGCATTCCGGCCCACGCGTGCCGCCCCGTCGACGCGACCGGTGCGGGCGACACCTTCGGCGGCGCCTTCGTGGCCCGGTGGGTGGCGGGCGACGGCCTGCTCGAGGCCGGTCGCTACGCGGCCGTGGCCGCGGCGCTGTCGACCGAAGGCTACGGCGCGGTGGCGCCGATCCCGCGGGCCGCGCAGGTGCGCGCCGCGCTGCAGGCATGAGCGGCCCGGACGACGCCCGCGGCCGCCGTCTGCGCCGCGTGCTGGTGACCGGCGGCACGAGCGGCATCGGGCTGGGCATCGCGCGCGCGTTCGCGGCCGAGGGCTGCACGGTCACGGCCACCGGCGCCACGCCGGGCGAGGTCGACGCCGCGCGAGGCGCGGGCGCGACCGAATACATCGCCTTCGAGCGCCTCGACGTTCGCGACGGCCCCGCAGTCGAGTCGCTGGTCACCTCGCTCGACGAGCTGGACGTCGTCGTGAACTGCGCCGGGGTGATCCGCCGCGGCGCCGAACATGATCCAGTGGTCTTTGCCGAGACGCTCGACATCAACCTGAACGGCACGATGCGGGTCTGCGCCGCCGCCCGCCCGGGGCTGAAGGCGCGGCGCGGCTGCATCGTCAACACCGCGTCGATGCTGAGCTTCTTCGGCGGCGGGCTGGTGCCGGGCTACAGCGCGAGCAAGGGCGGGGTGGCGCAGCTCACCAAGAGCCTGGCGATCGCCTATGCGGCCGACGGCATCCGCGTGAACGCGGTCGCGCCGGGCTGGAT
>JALOSQ010000098.1 GCA_025458335.1 Ideonella sp. | reverse complement strand
GGCCACCTGGACGCGATCACGGCAGGCGACCTGACCGGTATCCCCAAGCCCTGGGGTCGCGACGAGGCGGCCGAACTGATGACCGCGCTGGCGGCCACCCAGTCCTCTCTGCGCGGAATCGTGGCCGAGGTGAGGGCGGCGTCCGACCAGCTCGTCGCAACGAGTCGTGCCATCCAGGCCGACGCCGGCGATCTGGCGGGCCGCACCGAGCGGTCGGCGGCGAGCCTGCAGCACACCGCATCGTCCATGGAGGAGATCGCCTCGACGGTGCGCCAGACGGCGGACAGTGCCTCGCAGGCGGCCGATGTGGCGTCGGACAACGCCCAGGTCGCCGACCGCGGCGGCCAGGCGATCCGGGCGGTCGTCTCCACGATGGGTGACATCAACGCCTCGTCGACGCGCATCAGCGAGATCATCGCGACCATCGACGGCATCGCGTTCCAGACCAACATCCTGGCGCTCAACGCCGCGGTCGAGGCGGCTCGGGCCGGTGAGCAGGGCCGCGGCTTCGCCGTGGTGGCGGGGGAGGTTCGCAGCCTGGCCCAGCGTTCGGCCGCCGCCGCGCGCGAGATCAAGGGCCTGATCACCGCGAGCGTCCAGAGGGTCGCGCAGGGCACCGCCACGGTCGACGGCGCAGGCCGCACCATGATGGAACTGGTGGACAACGCGCGTCGGATCAGTCAACTGGTGGGCGAGATCTCGGTGGCGGCGCGCGAGCAGACCACCGGCGTGGCGCAGGTGGGTTCTGCCGTGTCCGACCTCGACCGCAGCACCCAGGACAACGCCGCCCTCGTCGAGCGCACCGCCGCGTCGGCAGAGCATTTGCGTGAGCAAGCCGACCAGCTGGCCGCGCGTGTGGCGCGCTTCCGACTGACCTGATGCGCCGCGCGGGCGTGCCGTGGCGCAGGTCGCGAAACGGCGCCGTCCGCTTGACTGAGGGGTTGCCGGCGCCCCGGGCGCACCTGAAAGATGCAGCAACGCCCGTGGGCCCGCATGCCGCAGGCCCGGGTGTCCTGTTGCCGACCGCATGCTTTCGCTGTTCAAACGTCCCCGGCGTGCATCCGCCGCCCAGGCTCCCCGGGCCGTGCCCGCCCACTCGGCGCCCGACGAGTGGAACGAGGAGCGGCGCCGCCTGCTCGAGGCCCAGCGGGCCCCCCTGCGAGAGGTGGACCGGACCCTGGCGCTCGAGACCCGGTTGTGGATGCTGCGGCTTCCCCCCAAGCTGCGCCCGACCACCCTGGCCGAGGCCTATCCGCGGGTGGCCAACCGAATCGCCCGCGACTGGGTCGACGGGTTCATGATCGACGTGTGCTTCGAGGACCTGCTGATCGACCGGCGGGGCGGGCGGCGCGGGTTTCCCGCGTCGGTGCTGCACGAGATCCGGCGGCTGCATCACTTCAACCGTCGCCACCGGGTCCTGATCGAGCAGCGCATGTTGCGTGGCAAGGCACAGACGCTGCCTGCGGGCGCAACGGACGCCATGGCGCCATTGCCGGTGCTCGACGATGCGATGGCGATCGACTGGGAGCCGACCGAGACGATCGTCGTGACCGAAGGCGTGTTGCGACGCCGCTGAGCCTCGGATCGCGGGCTCGTGCCCTCTGCGGGCCCGATGCCTGATGCGAAGCGCCACGTGATCGGCTGCCTCTGCGGGCAGCGGCCGGGTCAACCCGTCGGCGCAGCCGCCGCGCTCGCCTCCCGCTGGAGCAGATGCCTGGCGGTGTCCAGCAGGCTCGCAGGCGACCCGTCGGGCGCGGTTACGACCTGGGCCTCGCCGAAGCTAGCGAAGTTGCGCTGCATCGACTCGAGGTAGCCCGGGTCGTAGTGCTCGAGCATCAACGACTCGAATGCCTCTGCCCAGCGACCGTCGCGCGCCAGGTGACGCCAGCGCTCGACGCGCTCGCGGCCGCGCAGCGGCACCAGCCCCGCCAGCAGTGCCTCGAAGCGCGGCAGGTCATGCGTCAGATGCGCGTAGTCCTCGAGCAGCAAGGCCACGCGTGCCGGGTCGGGCAGGCTCAGGTGGAAGCACCGTGCCGACTGCCTCATGCGGGTGATGAGGGCCTCCGGCAGGTGGACCCGCCCGATCTTGCGGCTCTCGCTTTCCACCCACACCGGCTGCCGCGGGTCCAGCGCGCGCAGCGATCGCCACAAGCGGGTCTCGAAATGACGCTGCGTCGGTTGCTCGACGTCCGGAAGGCCGCCGAGCACCGACCCCCGGTGTGCGGCGAGCGCCTCCAGGTCGAGGACCTGGGCGCCAGCCTCCTGAAGCGCGGCCAGCAAACGGGTCTTGCCGCAGCCGGTGCGTCCGCAGACGATTCGCAGGTCGAGGCCCGCGGGCAGGCGCTCGAGCTCCTCGAGCACGAGGCGGCGGAAGGCCTTGTAGCCGCCCTTGAGGACCGTGGTGCGGAAGCCGACCTGGTCGAGGAACCATGCCAGGGTCCCGGAGCGCTGGCCGCCGCGCCAGCAGTAGACCAGAGGTGACCAGTCGCGCTGCAGGAAGTCGCGGTGCCGCTCCAGGTGCGATGCGATGTTGCGCGCGACCAGCGATGCGCCGAGCTTGCGCGCGTCGAAGGGTGAGACCTGGGCGTAGATCGTGCCGACGTCGCGTCGCTCCTCGTCGGACAGGACGGGCCAGTTCACGGCTCCGGGCAGATGGTCGTCCGCGAACTCCGTTGGCGAGCGCGCATCGAGGACCGCATCGAACGCGGCGAGCTGTCCGGCGGCCTCCGCGGCCTCGATCAGGCGCACGCCCACGCGACGCAGCCTCAGGGCGAGACCGCATCGAGCAGTTCGGTCTCGATCTCGATCTGCGAGCGGTTCTGGTTGAGCGCGGCGCCGTCGATCAGGAAGGTGTCCTCGACACGCTCGCCGAGCGTCGTGACCTTGGCCAGCTGCAGGTTGATGTGATGGCGCGCCAGCACCCGCGCGATCGCGTACAACAAGCCCGAACGGTCGCTCGTGGAGATGCCCAGCACGTAGCGCTGTCCGCGCTCGTCGGGCCGCAGGGTGACGCGGGGCGTGACCGGGAATGAACGCACGCGCCGCGACAGGCGCCCCCGCGACGGCTCGGGCAGCGGGCCGGCCGCGGACAGCGCGGTCGCCAACTGGGTTTCGACCAGCGAGATGAGGTCGCGGTACAGGCGAGGGGGGCCATCGTCCTTCGGGTGGTCGTGCTCCAGGTCGGGATGGGTGACCTGGAAGGTGTCCAGCGCATACGACGCCCGGGTCGTGTGGATCTTTGCGTCCTGGATGTTGAAGCCCGCCGTGTCGAAGTAGCCGCAGATCCGCGCGAAGAGGTCGGGCTGGTCGGGCGCGTAGACCAGCACCTGCAGGCCCTCGCCGGCCGGCGACGACCGGGCCCGCACGATGGGCGTGCCGGAGGTGACCTGGTCGGCCAGCGCGCGCGCATGCCAGGCGATCTCGCCGGCGTCGTGGCGGACGAAGTAGCTCACCTCGAGCGTCCGCCACAGCGGCTGCTCGATGTCGGCGGGCAGCGAGTGCAGGTTCAGCTCGTGCCGCGCGTCGAGCTTGCGCGCGTCGATCTCGGCGTCGACGCTCGGTCGGGCGCCGCCGAGCGCACGCAGCGTGGCGCGGTAGAGGTCCTCCAGCAGCTTGCCCTTCCAGGCGTTCCACACCTTCGGGCTCGTGCCGCGGATGTCGGCGACCGTCAGCAGGTACAGCGCCGTGAGCCTGCGCTCGCTGCCCACCAGGCGCGCGAAGGCCTCGATCACGGACGCGTCAGCCAGATCCTCCTTCTGCGCGATCCGCGACATCGTCAGGTGGTGCTGCACGAGGAACTCGCACAGGGCAGTGTCCTCGCCGCCCACGCCGTGGTCGCGGCAGAAGCGTCGCACCTCGCGTGTGCCGAGCTCGGAATGGTCGCCGCCCCGCCCCTTGGCGACGTCGTGGAACAGCGCGGCGATGTAGAGGAGCCACGGCTTGTCCCAGCTCGCGGCCAGCTGGGAGCAGAAGGGGTACTCGTGCGCGTGCTCGGGAATGAAGAACCGGCGCACGTTGCGCAGCACCATCAGGATGTGCTGGTCCACCGTGTACACGTGGAACAGGTCGTGCTGCATCTGGCCCACGATCCGCCGGAACACCCAGAGGTAGCGTCCGAGCACGCTCGTGTCGTTCATCAGGCGCAGCGCGTGCGTCTGACCACGCGAGTGCTGCAGGATCTGCATGAACGTCGCGCGGTTCGCCGGGTCGCGCCGGAAGCGCCCGTCCATCGCGTGGCGCGCGTTGTAGAGCGCGCGCAGCGTGCGGGCCGACAGGCCACCGAGCCCGGGGTTCTGCACGTACACGAGGAACGTGCGCAGGATGAGCGAGGGTTCGCGGCGGTAGAGGTCGTCGGTGGCGACCTCGAGCATGCCGCCGCGATCGAGGAAATGCTCGTCGATCGGCCGCATCGGCGCGTCCTGCGAGCCGAGGATGCGCTCCTCGATGTTGAGCAGCAGGATGCGGTGCAGCTGGGTGACGGCCTTGGCGGCCCAGTAGTAGCGCCGCATCAGCATCTCCGACACGCGCACGCCACGCGGCGCGGTGTATCCGAAGCTCTCGGCGACAGCCGTCTGCAGGTCGAACACCAGTCGGTCCTCGCGGCGGCCGGCGATGAGATGCAGCCGGGCGCGGATCAGCTTCAGCACGCCCTCGTTGCGCTGCAGCTGCTTGGCCTCGAACGCGGTCAGCAGCCCGCCGGCCTGCAGTTCGGTCCAGCTGCGGCCAAGGCCGGCGGCGCGGGCGACCCACAGCAGCATCTGCAGGTCGCGCAGGCCACCCGGGCTCTCCTTGCAGTTGGGCTCCAGCGCATAAGGCGTGTCCGCGAACTTGGTGTGCCGCTGCCGCATCTCGAGGGTCTTGGCCACGAGGAAGGCTCGCGGGTCCATGGCCGCGACGGTGGCGTCGCGGAACGAGGCATACACGCGCCGTGAGCCGCAGAGAAAGCGCGACTCGAGCAGCGCCGTCTGTACCGTGACGTCGCGGCGCGCCTCCTCCAGGCACTCGTCGACGGTGCGTACCGACGAGCCGATCTCGAGCCCGATGTCCCAGCACGCGGTGATGAACCCTTCCACGGACGAGCGCAGCGCGTCGGTCTGGGGTCCCTCGGGCAGCAGGACGACGACATCGACGTCGGAGTGCGGAAACAGCTCGCCGCGCCCGTAGCCGCCGACGGCAACCAGCGCTGCGCCGGGTGGCATGAGCGCGTGGTCCCAGAGGTCGATCAGGGTGCCGTCGACGTGGCGCGCCAGGTTGCGCACCAGGCGAGACGCGGCCGCCGCGCTCGGCCGGGTGACGCGGAAGTGCTCGAGCAGCTCGGCCTTGCCGCCCTGGAAGCTGGCGCGCAGCGGGGTGACGCTTCGCGCCGGCTCGACCGCGGTGAGCATCGAGGCGGCGCGGCGTTCAGGCCGCGGCGACGGCGGGCACGGCCGGGACGCCCACGAAGGCCGGCGGCGCCGGGCTGCCGGCCGACAGCGTCAGCACCTCATACCCGGTCTCGGTCACGAGGACCGTGTGTTCCCACTGCGCCGACAGCGACCGGTCCCGGGTGACGATGGTCCATCCGTCGGGCATCTCGCGGATGTCGCGGCGCCCGGCGTTGATCATCGGTTCGATCGTGAAGATCATGCCCGGCACCAGTTCCTCGAGCGTGCCCGGGCGGCCGTAGTGCAGCACCTGCGGCTCCTCGTGGAACTTGGCCCCCACCCCATGGCCGCAGAACTCGCGCACCACGCTGTAGCTGTGGTGCTCGGCAAAGGTCTGGATCGCGTGTCCGATGTCGCCCAGGCGCGCGCCCGGCCGGACCTTGACGATGCCCTTCCACATGGCCTCGTAGGTGACCTGGCACAGGCGCCGGGCCGCGATGCTGCCTTCTCCGACGATGAACATCCGGCTCGTGTCGCCGTGCCAGCCGTCCTTGATGACCGTCACGTCGATATTGACGATGTCGCCGTTCTTCAGCGGCTTGTCGTTCGGAATGCCGTGGCAGACCTGGTGGTTGACCGAGGCGCAGAGCGAGGCGGGGTAGGGCGGATAGCCCGGGGGCTGGTACCCCAAGGTTGCCGGGACGCCGCCCTGCACGTGGACGATGTGATCGTGCGCGATCTTGTCGAGCTCGAGCGTGGTGATCCCCGGCTTGACGTGCGGCGTGAGCAGGTCGAGCACTTCGCTGGCCAGCCGACCGGCGACCCGCATGCCCGCAACGTCGGACGGCGACTTCAGGACGATTCCCATCGCCGTGATTATCGCACCCGCCCCCCTACACTGAGGGTCTGCCCTGATGGCCCGACCGTCGCCAGGGTGCTGGCCTGCCGCCGCCGGGCCGGCGCCCGGACCATGCGCCCGAGGTCGCGTCGGGGCCGTCCGTGTGCCCAAGGCTGCCGACGCCGTGATCCCCATGTCTTCGCCCCCGCCCGCCATGCCCGCTGCCCGACCCGTCGACCGCCACCTGCAGATGCTCGAGGGCGGGCGGGCGCTGTCTTCTTCGCGCGAGCGGGCGCTGCTGGCTCGCCTGCAGGCGGTTGCGCCCGCGATCGAGGCCGTGCGCGCGCGTCACCTGCACTGGGTGTGGTCCGAGATGCCGCCGAGCCGGGCCGAGCAGGACCGCCTCGAGGCGCTGCTGACCTATGGCGAGCCGTGGGTCGACACGCCGGAGCGCGCCGAGGCCGGCGTGCTGGCGGCCGTGGTCGCGCCGCGCCCGGGCACGGTCTCCCCATGGGCCAGCAAGGCGACCGACATTGCCCGCAACTGCGGGCTCGCGGTGCACCGCATCGAGCGGGTCACCGAGTTCCGACTCATGCTCAAGGGCCCCGGTCGCGTCGCGGCCTGGGTCGGCCGGCGTGCCGCCGACCTCGACGAGTCCCAGCGTGCGGCCGTGGCCGAGGCCTTGCACGACCGCATGACCGAGTGCGTGCTGTGGCGGCGCGACGACGCGGCCCGCCTTTTCGACGAACCGCCCGCTGCCCCGCTGGCCCGCATCGACATCCAGGGCGGCGGCCGTGCGGCCCTGGCCGACGCCAACCAGCGCTTCGGCTGGGCCTTGAGCGATGACGAGGTCGACTACCTCGTCGAGGCCTTCGGCCGGCTCGGGCGGAACCCGACCGACGTCGAGCTGACCATGTTCGCGCAGGCCAACAGCGAGCACTGCCGCCACAAGATCTTCAACGCGCGTTTCACGATCGACGGCATCGACCAGGAACACTCGATGTTCCAGATGATCCGGCACACCGAGCGAGCCTCGCCGCAGGGCACGGTGGTGGCGTACCACGACAACGCCGCGGTGATGGAGGGCGGCCCGATCCGGCGCTTCGCGCCGCAGGGCTTCACCAACGCGCCGTCGTACGCCGTGCGCGAGGAGACCGCGCATGTCCTGATGAAGGTCGAGACGCACAACCACCCGAGTGCGATCTCGCCGTTCCCGGGGGCGGCGACCGGCGCCGGCGGGGAGATCCGTGACGAAGGCGCCACCGGCCGGGGCGCGCGGCCCAAGGCCGGACTCGTCGGATTCTCGGTGTCGAATCTGCACCTGCCCCCGCTCGAGGGCGCGGTGGCCATGGCGCCGGGCCTGGCCGTCGTCCCGCCACCCTGGGAGCGCGGTCCCGCGGGCCGTCCCGGCCACATCGCCAGCGCACTCCAGATCATGGTCGAAGGGCCTGTCGGGGCCGCCGCGTTCAACAACGAGTTCGGGCGGCCGAACCTGGCCGGGTACTTCCGCGTGTTCGAGCAGGTGGTGGCGGGCATCCACCGCGGCTACCACAAGCCCATCATGCTGGCGGGCGGCCTGGGCTCGATCGAGGCCTCGCAGGTGGCGAAGGTCGAGTTCCCGGCCGGGACCCTGCTCGTGCAGCTGGGTGGACCCGGCATGCGCATCGGCCTGGGTGGCGGGGCCGCGAGTTCGCTGGCGGGTGGGGCCAACGCGGCGCAGCTGGACTTCGATTCGGTGCAGCGAGGCAACCCCGAGATCCAGCGGCGGGCCCAGGAGGTCATCCTCCACTGTCAGTCCCTGGGCGAGCTGAACCCGATCCTCGCGATCCACGACGTCGGGGCCGGCGGGCTGAGCAATGCGTTCCCGGAGCTGGCCGACGGCGCGGGCCGCGGCGCGCGCTTCGACCTGTCGAAGATCCCGCTCGAGGAGCGCGGCCTGTCGCCCATGGAGATCTGGTGCAACGAGAGCCAGGAGCGCTACGTACTGGCCGTGCGCACCGACCTGTGGCCGCTGCTGCAGCAGATGGCCGAGCGCGAGCGCTGCCCGGTGGC
>JALOSQ010000401.1 GCA_025458335.1 Ideonella sp. | reverse complement strand
GAAGACCCCGGCGCACATCGCACCGGTCTGGTACTTCACGCCGTTCTATTCGATGCTGCGCGCGGTGACGACCCAGTTTGTGTGGGTGATGATCGCGTGCGTGGCGATCGGCGCGATCCTGGCCGTGATCAAGGGCAACCTGTCCGGGACCGCGAAGGCCGTGATTGCCGGCGGGGCAGCCCTGTTCATTGCCACGCTGTTCGCCTTCGATCCGAAGTTCTGGGGCGTCGTGGTGATGGGCGCGGCGGTGATCATCCTGTTCTTCCTGCCCTGGCTCGACTACAGCCCGGCCAAGTCGATCCGCTACCGCCCGACCTGGCAGAAGTGGTTGTACGGCGTGTTCGTCGTCAACTTCTTCGTGCTCGGCTACCTCGGCGTGCTGCCGCCCTTCCCGCTGGGCGAGCGCGTGTCGCAGGTTGGCACCCTGTTCTACTTCGGATTCTTCCTGCTCATGCCCTGGTGGAGCCGTATCGGCGAGTTCAAGCCGGTCCCCGACCGGGTGACCTTCGCGGCGCACTGACGCGGCGTCGCGACATGCGCTGCACCGAGACCCAACCCCGGCTTTCCACCATGAAGAAGCTGTTCCTGACGCTGCTGATGGCCTTCGGGCTGGTCGGCGCCGCTTCCGCCGCCGGCGCCGGCATCCCCCTGGACCCGTTCCCCAAGCAGCGCTCGTCCGACCTGGCGGCGCTCCAGAACGGGGCCAAGATCTTCGTCAACTACTGCCTGAACTGCCATTCGGCGGCGTTCATGCGCTACAACCGGCTGCGCGACATCGGGCTGACGGAGGAGCAGATCAAGGGGAACCTGATGTTCACCACCGACAAGGTGGGCGACACCATGCGGGCGGCCCTGAGCCCCAAGCTGGCCAAGGACCTCTTCGGGGCTGCGCCGCCTGACCTCACGCTGATCGCGCGATCGCGGGCCCAGTTCGCCCAGGGCGAGAACTCGGGTCCCGATTACCTCTACACCTTCCTGCGCAGCTACTACCGCGACCCGAACACGCCGACCGGCTGGAACAACCTGGCGTTCCCCAACGTCGGGATGCCGCATCCGCTGTGGGAGTGGCAGGGCATGCGCGTCGCCAAGTTCGAGGACAGGCCCGACCCGCACGATGCGAGCAAGAAGGTCAGCACCTTCGCGGGCTTCGAGCAGACCACGCCCGGTACGATGACGCCGGCACAATACGATCAGGCGATCGCTGACTTGGTGGCCTACCTGCGCTGGATGGCCGAGCCGATGCGCGCTCAGCGCATTCAGCTCGGCGTCTTCGTCATGATCTTCCTGGGCATCTTCACCGTCATCGCCTATTTCCTGAACAAGGCGTACTGGAAAGACGTGAAGTAACGCGACCAGCCGGCCGCCATGCAGGCGGATCGGCTCGGGTCACGGCAGCGGCAGGGCCGGTGGGCGCTGCCGCTGCGTTTTCGTTTCCTCTGAGTTGGAGCCGCTCACGATGATGGTGCTGTACTCCGGGACAACCGATCCCTATTCGCACCGCTGCCGATTCGTCCTGTTCGAGAAGGGCATGGACTTCGAGATCCGCGATGTCGACATGTTCGCCAAGCCGGAGGACATCGCGCTGATGAACCCGTACAACGAGGTGCCGATCCTGGTCGAGCGTGACCTCATCCTGTACGAGTCCCAGATCATCAACGAGTACATCGACGAGCGCTTCCCGCACCCGCAGCTGATGCCCGGCGACCCGGTGGCCCGCGCCCGCGTGCGGCTGTTCCTGCTCAATTTCGAGAAGGAGCTGTTCGTTCACGTCAACACGCTCGAGTCCAAGGGCGGCAAGCCGACCGACAAGCAGATCGAGCGCGCCCGCTCGCAGATCCGCGATCGGCTCACCCAGCTGTCGCCGATCTTCCTGAAGAACAAGTACATGCTGGGCGAGGACTTCTCGATGCTCGACGTGGCGATTGCGCCGCTGCTCTGGCGCCTGGACTACTACGGCATCGACATGTCCAAGAACGCGATGCCCCTGCTCAAGTACGCCGAGCGGATCTTCTCTGCACGACTGGTGCACCGACAACGGCTTCACGCCGTACATCGCGGTGTACGTCGACCGAACGGTCCAGGTGCCGATGGAGTACGTCAAGGCCAACGAGATCGTGCTCAACGTCGGCTTCGAGGCCACCAGCGGCTTGAGCCTGGGCAACGAGACGATCGAGTTCAAGGCGCGCTTCGGCGGGACGGCCCGCGACATCGTCGTCCCGGTGGACCACGTCATCGCGATCTACGCGCGCGAGAACGGGCAGGGCATGGCGTTCCCGGTCCCGGCCGGTGCGGCCACTGGAGGCATGCCCCCGATGCCGGTCGCCCAAGGCACGGCCGGCGCGGCGACGCGGGCGAGCGGTCCGGACCTGCGGCTCGCGCCCGTGGAACCCCAGGGCGCGCCCGAGGCCGCGGCTTCTCCGGACACCGACGGACCCGATCCCGACCCGGGATCCTCGCCCGGTGGGCGCCCGGCGCTGAAGCGCGTCAAGTAGCGCCGCGCGGCGCTGCACGCGTCCGCCTGTGTCGCGGGGCCCGATAATCCGCACGTGCCCTTGTAGCTCAGCCGGTAGAGCAGCGGTTTTGTAAACCGAAGGTCGCGGGTTCGATCCCTGCCGGGGGCACCGGCCGACGCCCGGCGTATCGGGACGTAACGGAAGTACGCGCTCGCCTCAGGGTCGTTGTACCCGCACCCGGATTGGCGTAGTCTTCCATCCCCCCTGTGCCAGGTGCCGCTCCAGCAGCGGGCACCACTGGCGCAGCTTGGCGGCTGCGGCTGCATGGGGAACCCGCAGGGTCCAGCCCGTCGCGTCGAGCGAGCCGGGCTCGACGCAGCGTTGCAGGTCAGGGGGGAGCACCGGGCGGACTGCCTCGAAGCGGGCAGCCGATTCGGTCCAGCGGGCGCGCAGCTGCGCCAGCGACGCCGAGCCCTCCAGGGCCTCTTCGAGGCTCATCGGAAGGGGGACGGCGCAGGCGACGGTCCTCGAGGCCATGAAGGAAGTGTAGTCATGCAGATCATGATCACCGCGGGCACGCTGGCCCGAACCCGGGTCGTGCAGTTCAGCCGACTGCAGATGCTCGGTGCGCTCGCCGTGCTGGTCACGCTGCTCATGCTGTTGTCCGGGGCGATCTACCACTTCATCTTTCTCAAGGCCGTGCGGGAGAACTGGCCGGTCGTCAGCCAGGTCGTGCGGTTCGTCGTGCGCGACGAGATCGCCCAGCGCGACCGCTTCATGCGCGCCAACCTCGATGCCATGGCCGAGCGGGTCGGCGAGATGCAGGCCAAGCTGGTGCGGCTCGAGGCGGTCGGCGAGCGCGTGGCCGGCTTGGCCGGTGTGCGACCCGAGGATCTGCGTCTGCCGGCCGTGGACGCGGCGGGCCCCGCGACGCCTCAGCCTGTGGTCAAGCGTCCCGGTGGCCAGGGCGGGCCGTTCGTCCCCGAGACCGCCGACCACCAGGCCGACGTGTTCACGCTGTTCGAGTCCCGGCTGCTCGAGCGCAAGCTGCAGGACCTGCTGGTCCCCAGCAGCCAGCCGGTAGCCGACGTGTCCCCCGGCTCGGGCTTCGGGTTCCGGACCGACCCGTTCACCGGTCGCCCCGCCCTGCACACCGGACTGGACTTCCCCGCCGAGATCGGCACGCCGATCCTCGCCGCAGCTGGGGGTGTCGTCGTGTCGACCGACACCCACCCGGCCTACGGCAAGCTCGTCGAGGTCGACCATGGGCGCGGCCTGATGACCCGCTACGCCCACGCCAGCCGCATCGACGTGAAGCCTGGCGACATCGTCAAGCGTGGCCAGAAGATCGCCGAGGTCGGCAATACCGGCCGCTCGACCGGACCGCACCTGCACTTCGAGGTCCTGGTCGACGGTGTGCCACAGAACCCGTCGCGATTCCTGGCCTCGGGGCGCTCCAACGTGCAGACCGCGGCCTCGGGCTCACGTGCCGCGGCCGAGCGGCCGGACTTCGCCCCCCGGCCGACCCTCGTGCCGCCGCGCGTGGCCGGCATGGACCGCGCGACCGCCGCCACGACCACCGCCGCCCCGCGCCCGGCCGCGGCCATGGGCGGCGCCGGCGTGCATCCCTCGGGAGCGGCAGCCCCCACCGCCCCGCCCGCCACACGGCCCGCCATCGCGGACTGACCGCCAACGCCCGGTCCGCGCTGCCCCACCATCTCGCCGGAGTCGCGCTGGCGCGGGGTCCCGGGCCAGCATGAACTGCGGCGCGCGGGTAAGCCCGAGTGCTAGACTGAACGGCTTTCCGCCTGCCGCCGCGTCGCCCATGCGCGACCGCCAAGGGCCGGCCTGCGGGCTTTCCGCGCGGAACGCCACCGACCTCCTGTCCGCCGCCTTGATCGCCGGCGGGCGCCAATCGCTTCCGTCGCATGCTCCCCACGATCCTCAAGACCATCTTCGGCAGCCGGAACGAACGCCTGCTCAAGCAATACCGGCGCGTGGTGCAAGACATCAACGCGCTGGAGCCGACCTTCGAGAAGCTCGATGACGCGGCACTGAAGGCCAAGACCGACGAGTTCCGGGCCCGCTTCGCCAAGGGCGAAACGCTCGACGCGCTGCTGCCCGAGGCCTTCGCGACCGTGCGCGAGGCCAGCAAGCGCGCGCTCAAGATGCGCCACTTCGACGTGCAGCTGAAAGGCGGCATGGCGCTGCACAACGGCAAGATCAGCGAGATGCGCACCGGCGAGGGCAAGACGCTCACCGCCACGCTGCCGGTGTACCTCAACGCCATCGCGGGCAAGGGCGTCCACCTGGTCACCGTCAACGACTACCTGGCGCGTCGTGACGCCGAGTGGATGGGCAAGCTCTACGGCTTCCTCGGCCTGAGCGTGGGCGTGAACCTGCCCAACATGTCGCGCACCGACAAGCAGGCCGCGTACGCGGCCGACGTCACCTACGGCACCAACAACGAGTTCGGCTTCGACTACCTGCGCGACAACATGGTGCAGGACGTGGCCGACCGCGTGCAGCGCGGGTTGCACTACGCGATCGTCGACGAGGTGGACTCGATCCTGATCGACGAGGCGCGCACGCCGCTGATCATCAGCGGCCAGGCCGAGGACCACACCGAGCTTTACGTGCGGGTCAACGCCATCGTCCCGCGCCTGAAGCGCCAGATCGGCGAGGCCGACACCCGCACGGGTCTGGGCGTGATCGACCCCGGCGACTTCACCGTCGACGAGAAGGCCCGGCAGGTCTACCTGACCGAGGCCGGCCACGAGAACGCCGAGGCACTGCTCTCCGCGGCCGGGTTGCTCGCAGAAGGCGCGAGCCTGTACGACCCGTCGAACATCGCGCTGATGCACCACGTGTACGCGGCGCTTCGGGCCCACCAGCTCTACCACCGCGACCAGCACTACGTGGTGCAGGCCGGCGAACGCGGTCCCGAGGTGATCATCGTCGATGAGTTCACCGGCCGCCTGATGGCAGGGCGGCGCTGGTCGGACGGCCTGCACCAGGCCGTCGAGGCCAAGGAGGGCGTGCCGATCCAGAGCGAGAACCAG
>JALOSQ010000097.1 GCA_025458335.1 Ideonella sp. | reverse complement strand
GTGCCGCCGCCCATCGCCACGCCGACATTGGCCGCCGCCAGCGCCGGCGCGTCGTTGATGCCGTCGCCCACCATCACCACCGCGCCGCGCTCGCGCAGCTTGCCGATTTCGCGCAGCTTGTCGTCGGGCAGCAGTTCCGCCTTGGCGTCGAGGCCGAGCGAGATGGCGATCGCCTCCCCGGTGCGGCGGTTGTCGCCGGTCAGCATCACCGGGCGCACGCCGAGCGCGGTGATCGCCGCGATGCCGGCCGCGGCGTCCGCGCGCGGCTCGTCGCGCAGAGCGACCAGCGCGGCGACCGCGCCGCCGGCAAGCACGACCGACACCGTCTTGCCCTCGCCCTGGAGCCGGTCGAGTTCGGCCTCCAGCGGGCCGAGCGTGGCGTTCGACTCCCGCGCATGGCGCGGGCTGCCGATGCTGACCTGCACGCCATCGACCGTGCCGGCCACGGCGCGGCCGGGGATGGCCGACTGCGCCTCTGCCGCCGACACCGCGACACCGCGCGCCGCCGCCTCCGCCAGGATCGCCTTGGCGAGCGGGTGGGAGGAGCCCTGCTCGACCGCCGCGGCGAGCGCGAGCACCGCCTCTGCCGTGCGGCCCTCGGCCGGCAGCACGTCGGTGACGCGCGGACGGCCTTCGGTCAGCGTGCCGGTCTTGTCGAAGGCGACGGTCCTCGCGCTGCCGATCGCCTCGAGCGCCGCGCCGCCCTTGATCAGCAGGCCGCGCCGCGCGCCGGCCGAAAGCCCCGAGGCCATCGCCGCCGGCACCGAAATGACCAACGCACAGGGGCAGGCGATCAGCAGCACCGCGAGCCCGCGATACAGGCTGGTCCACCAATCCCAGCCGAACAGGAAGGGCGGCAGCAGGATCACCAGCAGCGAGACGATCATCGCCCCCGGCGTCCACCAGGCGGAGAACCGCTCGATGAAGCGCTGCGTCGGCGCGCGGGAGGCGGTCGCGTCCTCCACCATGCGGATGATGCGCGCGATGGTGTTGTCGGATGCGGCGCGCGTGACCCGCACGCGGATGGCGCCCTCGGCGTTGATGCTGCCGGCGACCACGGGATCGCCGGGGCCGCGCGAGACGGGGACGCTTTCACCCGTCACGGGGCTTTCGTCGAGTGCGGAGGTGCCTTCCTCGATCAGTCCGTCGCAGGGCACGCGGTCGCCGGGGCGGATCAGCACCAGGTCGCCAACTGCGAGCCGGTCCGCCGGCACCTGTTCGGCGGTACCGTCCGGCCGCAAGCGCAGCGCGGTGCGCGGCATGAGGTCGGCGAGCGCCCGGATGCCGGCGCGCGCGCGCCCGGCGGCGACGTTCTCCAGCAACTCGCCGACGGCGAAGAGCAGCACGACGACGGCGGCTTCCTCGGCCGCGCCGATGATGGCCGCGCCGACCGCGGCGGTGACCATCAGCGTCTCGATGCTGAAGGGGCTGCCGGCGCGTGCGAGCGCGATGGCGCGGCGGCCGAAGGGCACCAGGGCGACGGCGGTCGCGGCCAGGAACAGCGGGTAGGTCAGCCGTTCCGGCAGCGCCAGCGATAGCGCATAGGCCGCACCGACCAGCCCGCCCAGCAGCCAGACGAGCGTCGCCTTGCCGGTGCGCCACCAGGGCTTGCCGGCATCGGCCGGGTCGTCGTGGTCGTGGCCATGCGCCGCGGGGCCGGCGGCTCCCGGCTCGGCGCCGTGCGCGTGGCCCGCATGGTCGCCCTTTTGGCCATGGTTATGACCATCGGCGCCATGGTCGTGGCCACAATCGGGACCATGGGCATGCGCCGGCTCGGCCCGCGCCGCCGTGGCGGCGGTCGCGATGGGCGCCACCGTGTATCCCAGCGCCTCGACCTGCCGGGCGATGGCGTCGCCCTGCGTGGTGTTCGGCGCGAGCGCGACGGTCAGCCGTTCGGCCATCAGGTTCACCTGGACGTCCGAGACACCGGGCAGACGCTCGACGGCCCTGGTCACCTTGGCGACACAGGCGGCGCAGTCCATGCCCTCCACCCGCCAGGTCAGTCTGGTCGTATCACCCATGGCACCCGTTCCAACGTCGCAGGCACCGGTATGGGACTTCCAGTGGCTAGAGGTTCAAGGGGCTTTTTTCTCTCTCATGCCATCACTGATCACCCGCACGCGGGCGCGCGCCCCGGACGTGGCGCGCGCGGTCCACGCCGCTTGCGCATTGACCGCGATGTTTGGGATAGATCGCTCCCCCCAGGCCAGGAGCCTTGCCGTGCGGTCGTTCAATTCACGAGATGTGCGCCTCGGTCGCCGTCTCGTTGTGCGCGCTGCGCTGGCAGCGCCGTTCATCGCCGCGAGCCGCGACGTGAGCGCCCAGCCTATGGCCGAGGCTCCCGCGCCGCCCGCCGGCTCGCTTTTCGTGCTCAATTCCCTCGATGCCAATGTGCAGGTGCTGGACCCCGCCAGCAGCAGCGACCTGCGCCGCGTACCGGTGCTCCGCGAACCGCACCACCTGGTGCTGACGCCGGCGCGGGACCTGATCCTGGTCGGCGATTCCGGCGCCAACGAGATGTTCCTGCTCGACCCGCGCAGCGGCGAGGTGCGGCGGCGGGAGCCGATCAGCAATCCCTACAACCTCGGCTTCACGCCAGACGGCAGGCGGCTGGTCGTGACCAGCCTGCGGCGCAACCAGGTGGACATCTACGGCTGGGACGGCGCCGCCCTGGCCTTCGAGGGCCGACTGCAGGCCGGGCGCAAGCCGAGCCACGTCACCTTCTCGCCGGATTCACGCTACGCCTTCGTGACCTTGCAGGGCGAGGCCGCCGCGATCGCCATCGACCTCGACACCCGCACCGAGGCCTGGCGCGCCGAGGTCGGGCGCGACCCGGCCGGCATCCTGTGGCATCGCGGGCGCATCCTGGTCGGCGTGATGGGCGGCGACTACGTCTCCGTCATCGATCCGGCGACGCGGCGCGCCGACCGGCGCATCACGGTCGGGCGCGGCGCGCACGCGCTGTTCGAAGGGCCGCAGGATGGCTTGGTCTATGTCACCTCGCGCGTCGACAGCCGGATCACCGCGCTCGACCCACAGACACTGGAGATCAAGCGCGTCCATGAGATCGGCGGCGGGCCGGATTGCCTGACCTTCGACGCGGACGGCACGATCTGGGCGACGTTGCGCTGGACCGGGCGCGTCGCCGCCATCGACCCGCGCAGCGGCGTGGCGCGGGTGTCGCGTGTCGGGCGGTCGCCGCACGGCATCCTGTTCACGCCGGCGACCGGCGCCTGACGGCCGCGCCGGGACGCCGCCGAATGGCGAGCGGGACCGCGTTCCGGTCGCCTCAGGCGGGATGCGACCCGTTGAACCGCATGAAGGACCTGTGCGGACCACTGCCGAAGGCGATCACGTCGTAGCTGTCGACCGGCGCGCCGGGCACTTCCATGCCGGGCGAGCCGACCGGCATCGCCGGCACGGCCAGGCCGCGGACCCCGGCGGGGCGTTCTGCCAGCAGGCGGCGGATGGCGGTGGCGGGCACATGGCCTTCGAGCACGAAGCCCTCGACCTCGCCGGCATGGCAGGACAGCAGGTCGGCCGGCGTCCCGAGGCGACGCCGGACCGGGGCGACCGAGGGCACCTCCTGGTCCACCACGGCGAAGCCCTCGGCGCGCAGATGGGCGACCCAGCCGGTGCAGCATCCGCAATTCGGGTCGCGCCAGACGCTGACGCGCGTGGCCCGTTGGGCAAAGGCCGGGATCGGCAGCGCAGCGAGCGCGGCGGCGGCGAGGATCGAGCGGCGTGACGTCATCGGACGGTCCTCATGGGCTTGGCTTGGGCGGCGGAGTGCCCCGCTCCAGACATGGTCGTCCTGCCCTCAGTAGGAAGGTCAAGCGGAATCGACGTCCAGTCTCCCTGCCCCGAGCGTGACAATCAGTGGGCAGGATTGGTCGATCCCGGCATCGCATCGTCGCACCGCTTCGGTCAGGATCGATTCCATTGCTTGAAGGGCAGCGATGCGTGCGCGCACGTCGGCGAGGTGCCCGGCGGCGAGCGCGCGGCTCTGCGCGCAGCTGTCGCCCGGCGCGCCGGCCAGTGAAACCAGGGCGCGGACCTCCTCCAGCGTGAAGCCGAGCGCCCTGGCGCGCCGCACGAAAGCGAGGCGCTCGACATGCACGCCGTCGAAGACGCGGTAGCGCCCGCGGCGCTCGGCACGCGGCAGGACGCCGACGCGCTCGTAATATCGAATGGTCTCGATCTTGCAGCCTGTCGCCCGGGACAGGCCGCCTATCGTCATGGCGCGCGCGATGGCCACCGCAGCCTCCCGGAGAATGGGGCTTGAGTCTGTAGTCGCTACAGATCGTAGCGTGCCGCAGCCACCGCAAGTGAAAGGCATCAGGCGATGACCGAACCGACAATCAACCCCTCGGCCGGCCAGGCGCGGCAGGCAGGTGCCGCAGCCCTGACGGCCGGCGGCATCCTCGCCGGCCTGGGGGCAGCAGCCTGCTGCGCGCTGCCCGTCATGTTCGCGACGATCGGCGTCGGCACGGCATCCCTGCTCGGGATTGCCGCCATCACGGGTCCGTACCAGGGCGTCCTCCTGGTGGCGGCCGTGGCCAGCCTGGCGGGAGCCGCCATCCTGCTTTGGCGCGGGCGTGCCGCCGCGGCGGCCTGCGCACCGGGTACGGCCTGCGCACCGGGCGGCGCGCTGCAGCGCACGACGCTGGTCGGGCTGGCGGCCGGCATCATGCTGCTGGTCCTGTCCGTGGCGATCGCCTGAGCCATGGCGATCCTGCGCTCGACCCTGACTTGCCCGGAGTGCGGCCACGCTCGCGCCGAGACCATGCCGACCGATGCGTGCATGTATTTCTACGTGTGCACCGGCTGCGGCACGCGCCTGCGCCCGAAGCGGGGCGATTGCTGTGTCTTCTGCTCGTATGGCGATGTGCCATGCCCGCCCATCCAGGCCAGTCAGATCGGCGATGCGGTCGGCGCGGATTGCGCGGGTGGGCCCGGTTGCGGCGCGTGACGACACGTGGGCGGGCGATCTGGATCCGTTGTCGGACGGTACCACGACGATCACCTCGCAGGATCGCGCTGGCGGTGATGGCGAAGCACATCGCGATCCCGCTTGGACTGACGGCCTGCGTCCCC
Organism: Ideonella sp.; assembly: GCA_025458335.1. Taxonomy (GTDB): domain Bacteria; phylum Pseudomonadota; class Gammaproteobacteria; order Burkholderiales; family Burkholderiaceae_C; genus JAIYCR01. The sequence goes on along the minus strand of JALOSQ010000097.1, from coordinate 3,219 downwards.
ATTGCGAGGTGGTCGCCCCCGGCCCGGCGCAGGGCGCGGGGCCGATCAAATTGAGCAACCGTGGAAGCCGGCCGACGGGTCGGGTGCCAGCGCCCAGTTCCATGCCTGCGCCTGGCCGTAACCTGCCGAGCGTCCCGCGCGAAGACCGGGGCAGGAAGCGATAGGCACGATGCACGGAACCTCTTGGCGCCGCATTGTCCGCGACGACGCGCATGGCTACTCTCATCGCCTGATGCAATATCTGCGCGCCGGTCTGTTGACGCTCGTCATGCTGGCCCTTGCCCTCGCAGGGCCTGTGCAGGCGAACTGCGCCCCGCCGCCGGCCGACGCTGCCGTCCCGTGTGCCAGCATGATCATGGACGAGGACGGGCCTGATCAACCGCGGCCCGACACGCCCGCGAAGGCCTGCGCCATCATCCAGTGCCCGACCGCGCCGCCGGCGATCTCGGTTTCCGCCAAGGGCGCGGGCGAGCCCACCTTCCATGTCATCCGGCCGGCGATGTCGGCTGCCCGGACCATGGCAAGTGCCGATTCGGCACCCGAGCAGCGTCCTCCAATCTCCTGACAGCGCGTCGTGCGGCGTCGGCCAATGGCCGTCCCGTGCCTTCACCTGCTGTCCCGTCACCGATGGCCCGGCATCAACCGCCGGGGGAGATTGCGTTCCATGAAGAAGCATCATGCCGTGCTCGGCGCGCTCGCGCTGGGCGTCGCCGGCTTCGCGGCCGGCCACTTCGTCGCAACCGGGTCGCCGACCCTGCCCGACGGCCTGCTCAACTGGGTCCGTCCAGCCGCTGCCCAATCGCAGCGCCGGCCGGCGCAGGATGACCCGGTCGTGTTCTACCGCGACCCGATGGGCGAGCGGGTGGTGTCCGCCCGGCCGCGCCAGGACTCGATGGGGATGGACTTCCTGCCGGTGCGCCGGTCCGAGGTCGCGGCGCTTCTCGGGCGCCTGCCCAACCCGCTGCCCGCGCCGGCCGCCGGCGAGGCACCGCTGTTCTACCGCGACCCGATGGGCGGATCGGCCACGGCCACCGCGCCGCGGAAGGATTCGATGGGCATGGATTTCCTGCCCATCTACCCGTCGCAGATAGCGCCCGTCCTGCCGCCGCTGCCGCAGCGGCGCGGCGACGCGGATACGCCGGAGGCCGCCCCCCAGATTGCGGAGGCGCCGACCGGAACGCCTCCGGGCGACCGGCGCATCCTCTACTACCGCAATCCGATGGGCCTGCCGGACGTCTCGCCGGTACCGAAGCAGGACTCGATGGGAATGGCCTACATCCCCGTCTACGCGGATGAGGCGTCGCAGGACGGCACGGTCGGGCTCAGCCCGGCGCGCATCCAGACGCTCGGCGTGCGGACCGAGCCGGTCGAGCGACGCGTCCTCGCACGGACCATCCGCGCCGTCGGCACCGTGACGCCGGACGAGCGCCGGCAGGCCACGGTGACCTCGCGCTTCGAGGGTTGGATCGAGAGGCTCCACGTCAACGAGACCGGCCGCGACGTGGCGCGCGGCGAGGCGCTGATGGAGGTGTACAGCCCGGAACTGCTGCGGGCGCAGGCGGACTACCTGGCGAGCCAGGCCTCGCGCCGGCCCGGCGACCCCGACACGGCACGCGTTCGGCTGCTCAACTTTGGTCTGTCGGAGGCGCAGATCGACGGCATCCGCGCCTCCGGCCGCGCCTCGCGCACCGTGATCATCCCGGCCCCCATCGCCGGGACGGTGCTCGCCAAGACAGCGCTGGAGGGCATGATGTTCCGGCCGGGCGATCCGCTCTTCTCGCTGGCCGACCTGTCCGTCGTCGCGGTGATGACGGACGTGTACGAGCAGGACGCCGGCGCCCTGCGGGCCGGCCAGCCGGCCAGCGTCGGCATCGCCGCCTTTCCCGGCGAGGCCTTCGAGGGCGTGGTGGACCGCATCTACCCGGCGCTCGATCCAGCCACCCGGACGGCACGCGTGCGCGTGATGCTGCCGAACCGCGGCGGCCGGCTGCTCGGCGGCATGTTGGCGACCGTCGAGATCGCGGCCCCCGTCGCCAACGGGCGCGAAGTGGTGGCGGTGCCGGCGTCGGCGGTACTCGACGGCGGTCGCCGGCGGGTCGTGCTGGTCGAGCTCGGCGGCGGTCGCTTCCGCCCGGCCGAGGTGCGGACCGGCGCGCGCGCCGGCGGCGCGGTCGAGATCCTGGAGGGGCTGGCCGGCGACGAGCGCGTGGTGGTCGGCGCCACCTTCCTGATCGACGCCGAGAGCAACATGCGCGCGGCGCTCGCGGCCTTCACCGCCGCGCCGACGCCCGGCGAGGCGGCCGTGCGATGATCGCCCGCCTGGTTGGCTGGTCGGGGCGCAACCCCTTCCTGGTGCTGTTCGCCACCGCCTTTCTGGCGGTCGCAGGGATCTGGGCGGTCCGCAACACGCCGCTCGACGCGATCCCCGACCTCTCGGACGTGCAGGTCATCGTCTATACCGAGATGCCGGGCCAGGCGGCGCAGGTGGTCGAGGACCAGGTCACCTATCCGCTCGCCACGGCGCTGCTCAGCGTGCCGCGGGCGCGCGTGGTGCGCGCCTTCTCGTACTTCGGTGTCTCGTTCCTCTACGTGGTGTTCGAGGACGGCACCGACATCTACTGGGCGCGCAGCCGCGTGCTCGAATACCTGAATGGCGCCGCCGGGCGGTTGCCTACGAGCGTGACGCCAGTGCTCGGCCCCGACGCATCGGGCGTCGGCTGGGTGTATCAATACGTCCTTCGCTCCGAGACCGAGCCGCTGGTCGAATTGCGGGCGCTGCAGGACTGGGACTTGCGCTACCGCGTCGCGGCGACACCAGGCGTCGCCGAGGTGGCGAGCGTCGGCGGCTATGTCCGCCAGTACCAGGTGGTGGCCGACCCGGTGCGGCTGCGCGGCTACGGGATCGGCCTGGCCGAGCTTCGCGAGGCGATCCGCGCCGCGACCGGCGAGGCCGGCGGCCGCGTCGTCGAGCTCGCCGAGGCGGAGTACGTGCTGCGCGGCCGCGGCTACGTCCGCTCGCCGGAGGACCTCGAGCAGGTGATGCTGCGCTCGCGCGCCGGCACGCCGGTGCTGCTGCGCGACGTGGCACGGGTGGAATTCGGCCCCGACGAGCGACGTGGCGTCGGCGAGCTCGATGGCGAGGGCGAGGCGGTGAGCGGCATCGTCGTGCAGCGGCACGGCGAGGACACGCTGGCGGTCATCGAGCGCGTGAAGGCGCGC
>JALOSQ010000400.1 GCA_025458335.1 Ideonella sp. | reverse complement strand
GGCGCCGCGCGGCTGAAGCAAGGCCTTGAGCTCGGCGATCTCGCCGCGCAGTGCCCGGACCTCGGCGTGCAGGTCGGCCTCGATGTGCTCGCGTGCCTGGTCGACCACGGCGATCGTGGTGGCCTGATCGTCGGCGGCAAAGCTCTGCATCGCGCTCACGATGATGCCGATGAACAGGTTGAGCATCGTGAAGGTGGCCACCAGGATGAACGGGATGAAGAACGCCCACGCGAATGGGTATACCTCCATCACGGGCCGCGAGATGCCCATGGACCAGCTCTCCAGCGTCATCACCTGGAACAGCGTGTAGAGGGAGCGGCCGATGGTGCCGAACCAGTCCGGGAACTCGGCCCCGAAGAGCTTGGTCGCGATCACCGCGAACACGTAGAAGATCAGCGCCAGCACCGCGGCGATCGAGCCGAGCCCGGGGATCGCCGCCAGCAGGCCGCCGACCACCCGGCGCATCGACGGCACGATCGTCAGCACCCGCAGCACGCGCAGGACCCGCAGCGCGCGCAGCACCGCGAACGGCCCGCTGGCCGGCACGAGCGCGATCGCGACGACAGCGAAGTCGAACACGCTCCAGGGGTCGCGGAAGAACGCCGCGCGATGCACGAACAGCCGGGCGGCAATCTCGACCACGAAGACCGCAAGGATCGCCTGGTCGAGCGCCGTCAGCACCGGGCCGGCGCTCGCCATGACCGATGGGGAGGTCTCCAGGCCCAGGATCACGGCGTTGACCAGGATCAGCAGCAGGATCACGCGTTGCACCCGGCTGTCCTCGATCAGGGTGGTCAGGCGGGCGCGCAGGGTGCGGGGCGAGGGGCGATCGGCCGTCATGGGGGGCACTCGGATGCGACGAGGGCCGGGATTGTGCCGATCGGGCGTGACCCGGGGCGAGTCGGGGTCTGGGTGGCACACGTCGGCTGTTGCCGCGACGGCGCTCGCGCCGGCGGCAAAGCCCCGCCTCGCGCGACAGCCTTGCGTCGGGCGGCATGATCGCTGCATGGACCTTCCACCGCACGCCAACCCCTTCCGCCCGCAGTCGAAGGCGATGCCCGGACCTGCCGCCTGCCTCGCCCTGATGCTGTTCGCGGTGGCGGGGTCGGCGATGGCCCAGGAGACCGCTCGAGCGCAGGGAGCCGCTGCACCGACCCGTGCGGCCGCTTGCCCGGCGCTGCTCGACCACACCGTCCCGCGCCTGCAGGACGAGAAGCCGCAGCACCTGTGCCAGTACGCCGGCCAGGTGCTGCTGGTGGTCAACACCGCCAGCTACTGCGGCTTCACCTCGCAGTTCGAGGGCCTCGAGGCGCTGAATGCCCGATATGCCGCGCGCGGCCTGGTGGTGATGGGTTTCCCGAGCAACGACTTCAAGCAGGAGGACGCCGACGCCCGCAAGACCGCCGACGTCTGCTTCAACACCTACGGCGTGCGCTTCCCCATGTTCGCGACCGGCCCGGTGCGCGGCCCCGGCGCGCAGCCCCTGTTCCGCCAGCTGGCCGCCGCAACGACCTCGTGGGTCGCGACGGCGTGCCGATCGCGCACTTCGGCAGCATGGTCGGCCCGACCAGCGCCACGCTCACGTCGGCCATCGAGCGCGCCCTGGCGGGGTCGGCTCGCGCCGCGCGGTAACGACGTCCGCGCGGGCCCCGAACAGGCTGGGCCGATACAACGGAGCCGACCGCTTGGGCCGCCCTCATCGACCGGGTGGGGGCAGCCAGCGGTCCACGGCTTCGATGAGCGTGCGATGCACGATCGCCTGGCGCGCGGGATCCGTCTCCCCGCAGGCCAGCCGGCACATCCAGTCGCTCGGCGACTCGAAGTCGCAGTGCGAGGCGCCCTCGATCACCCGATCGGACAGCAGGCGCGGCAGGGCCTGGCCCCAGGGGGCGGACACCGATTCGGCGTTGCATCGCGACGGCGGTGCCCGCAGCAGCACCGCCTCGGTCGTCATCCGGGGCGCGAAGTCGAGACCGAGCGCGCCGTCGCGCGACACCCGGTCGAACGCATCGAGGCCCACGTAGCCGACCACGCCCGGCGTGGTGGCCGCCAGCAGGCTCGACAACGCGCCCGCCGAGAACCCCACCAGCACCACCCGTTCCACAGCCGCGCCGCCCGTGGCGCCGCCCCCGCGCACCCAGGCGACCAGCTCGGCCAGCCCCTGCGCGTTGCGCCGGAAGTCGAAGGTGTAGGGCAGGTCTGGGGTCAGTGCCACTGCGCCGATCGCGGCCAGCGCCCGTGCGTGGCCGCCCAGCGTGGTCCGGCTGCGCGTGAAGCCGTGCGAGAGGATGACCGCGCCGCGCACGGTGGCATCCGCGGTGCCGGACCGATAGATGTCCACGGCCACCGATCGGCCGGCCAGCGCCATCTCGATGGTCGCGGCCGGGGCTGCCGCCATCGCCGCGACCTGAGGCAGCGCGAGAGCGAGCGCCAGCGATCCGGACCGGGCCAGACGCCTCATGCAGTCAGCCGACCAAGGTTCGAGCGCCACGAGCGGTGATTGTGCCGCTCGACGCCGGTGGGTTCATGGCTTGACAGGGCTCAATCCCCGGTGCCCCCGGTGCCGCCAAGCTCGTCGGCATGGTCAGCGTCCGCTGTCGTCGGGGGATCGACCTCGGGGATCTCTCGTACTCGGCCTTGCGTGCGGTGGTGGTCGTGCTCGCCTTGCTGCCCGCGCTCGCCCACCTCAAGGCCGCGCTCACCGGATGGGACGAGGCCGACGAGCCCGCGCCGACGACGCGGACGACCTTGCCATCGAGCGGACAGCCGTGACCGTGCCCGCCGCGCCGTCGGGTGCGCGGCGGCGGTGCGTGACGGTCGACCCCTCATCACCCACAGGAGACCGACCATGCTGCGCAGGATCTACTTTCTCGTCCCGACGGTGGCAGCCGCGAGGAGCATCGTCGACGAGCTGCTGCTCGCCCGCGTCGAGGAGCGGCACCTCCACGTCGTGGCGCGCGAGGGCACGCCGCTCGAGGACCTGCCCGAGGCCCGGATCGCGCAGAGCACCGACCTGGTGCCGGCGCTGCAGCGCGGCGTGGCCGCCGGGGGCCTGGCCGGGCTGCTGGCCGGTGTGCTGGCGGTCGCCTTTCCGCCGGCCGGCTTCGTCTTCGGCGGCGGCGCGCTGCTCGGCCTGACGGCCTTCGGCGCCGGCTTCGGCGCGTGGATGTCGAGCATGGTCGGCGTGGGCCTGCCGAACAGCCGCATCGAGCAGTACCAGCAGGCGATCGAGGCGGGGCAGCTGCTGCTGATGATCGACGTGCAGCGCGACCGCGTGCCCGAGATCGAGGCGATGGTGACGCGTCACCATCCGGAGGCCGAGCTCGAGGGGGTCGACCCGAACATTCCCTTGTTTCCCTGACGGGCAGCGCCCGGGAGCGATGGCGAACACATTCTGGAGCGCCCTGATCACCAGCCTGGCAGCGGCCGTGGTCACCGCGCTGGGCATCTGGACGATCCGCCGCTTCGCCGACTGGGGACACCGCAACACGGCCTACTTCATGTGCTTTGCCGCCGGGGTGCTGATCTCGGCGCCGTTCCTGCACATGATCCCGAAGGCGTTCACGCTCAACCCCGACAGCCCGGCCTTCCTGCTTGCTGGCTTCTTCGGCATGCACCTGTTCAACCGCTTCTTCACGGCCTTCGTG
>JALOSQ010000096.1 GCA_025458335.1 Ideonella sp. | reverse complement strand
CAGCAGCAAGGTGCTCTTGCCGATGCCGGGATCGCCGCCGATCAGCACCACGCCGCCGGCCACCAGGCCGCCGCCGAGCACCCGGTCGAGCTCGTCGACGCCGGTGGGCTGCCGCTCGACGTCGCGCGCCTCGATCTCGGCCAGCGTGGCCACGGCCTGTGTGCCGGCCAGGGCCGTGAAGCGGTTCTTCGAGCCGCCTGCCGGCTCTGCCGCACCTTCGACCAGCGTGTTCCAGGCGCGCGCTGGTGCCGCCGCACTCGGTGCAGGTGAAGACGCTCTTGTCGCGGGCCATGGCGGCCATGGTGCCATGGCGGGTGGCTCACGGGGTGAGGCTGTGCGTCAGCCGCTGGTCGGCCGTGCGGCGTAGCATCGCCGCATGGACTTCTCGGTCTGGCTGGCGTTCTTCGCGGCCTCGTGGGCGATCAGCCTGTCGCCCGGCCCGGGCGCAGTCGCGGCGATGAGCGCGGGGCTCAGCCACGGCTTCTGGCACGGTTACGTGCTGACCTTCGGGCTGATCCTGGGCATCGTCACGCAATTGCTGGTGGTAGCCCTGGGCCTCGGGGTGTTGATTGCCGCGTCGAGCGCGGTGTTCACGGCGGTCAAGTGGGCCGGCGTGGCCTACCTCGTGTGGCTGGGCGTGCAGCAGTGGCGGGCCGGCGCGTCGCCGATCGCCGGCCCCGACGCCGACTCCGCACGCACCGTGGCCTCGCCGCGATCGAGCCCGCGCGAGTTGCTGCTGCGCGGCTGGATCATCAACGCGGTGAACCCCAAGGGCACGGTGTTCATGCTCGCGGTCGTGCCTCAGTTCCTGGATCCGGCCCAGCCGCTCGCCCTGCAATATGCGCTGATCGGGGCGACGCTGGCGTTCACCGACCTGGTGGTGATGGCGGGGTACACGCTGCTGGCTGCGCGGGTACTGGGCAGCCTGCGATCGCCGGCGCACCGCCGCTGGCTCAACCGTGCGTTCGGCTCGCTGTTCGTGGCCGCCGGGGTGCTGCTGGCCAGCTTCAAGCGCAACTAGCCCGTGCGCGCGTGCCGCGCCCCGGTCAGGGCTCGACCCTGACCGGCACGCGCGGCGCCAGCGCACACAGCAACTCGTAGCCCACGGTGCCGGCGGCCTGGGCGATCTCGTCGATCGGCAGCACCTGGCCGCCGGACGCCCGCCCCCACAGCGTCACCTCGCTGTCGAGGCCGGCGTCGGGCAGGTCGGTGAGGTCGACGGTGATCATGTCCATCGACACGCGGCCGATGATCCGGCTGCGGCGGCCGTCGACCAGCACCGGGGTGGGCGGCGTGCCGGGCTCGCCACACGGCACGACGCGCGGGTAGCCGTCGGCATAGCCGCAGGCGACGACGCCGATGCGCATCGGACCCGGCGCGGTGAATCGGCTCGCGTAGCCCACCGTGTCGCCCGCCTGCACGGCCTGCACCCCGATCACCCGCGCGCGCAGGCTCATCGTGGGCTGCAGCCCCCAGTGGTCGATGTCGTGCACCGGGAAGTCGGGCGACGAACCGTAGACCATGATTCCCGGGCGGATCCAGTCGGCACGAACCGCCTCGTCGGAGCCGGCAAAGCGCAGCGCGGCCGCGCTGTTGGCCACGCTGCGCTCGCCCGGCAGGTCGCGCGAGGCCTCGGCGAAGGCGCGCATCTGGTGGGCGATGCCGCGAGGCCCGTCGGCGTCCGAGAAGTGGGTGGCCAGCACGATCTCGCCGACCTGCGGCAGCGCGTTCAGCCGGGCCCAGGCCGCCCGATACGCCTCGGGGCGGAACCCCAGGCGGTTCATGCCGCTGTTCATCTTCAGCACCACCGTGTGCGGCGCATGCGTCTTGTGTGCCGCCAGCCAGTCGATCTGGGCCTCGTGGTGGACGGTGTGCCACAGGCCCAGCCGCGAGCACAGCTCGAGATCACGCGGCTCGAACACGCCCTCGAGCAGCAGGACCGGGCCGCGCCACCCGAGCGCGCGCACGCGCTCGGCCTCGGCCAGGTCGAGCAGCGCGAAGCCGTCGGCCGCGCGCAGGCCCTCGAACGCGCGCTCGATCCCGTGGCCATAGGCGTTGGCCTTCACCACGGCCCAGGCCCGGGCGTCCGGTGCCGCGACGCGCGCCCGGCGCAGGTTGTGCGCGAGAGCCTCGGTGTGGATGACAGCCTGGATCGGACGGGGCATGGAAACGCGGAGGTCAGAGGCCGGTCGGGTACGACGGGACACGGCAGGCCCGGTCGCGAACCTGTCAATTCTGCGCCGGGAGCGCGTGCTATAACCCGCCGCCAGAGGAGACCGCCCCCCCGACGCGACCGCCGACGCAGCGGCGCGCACCCCCGACAGGAAGCCTCGCACCCGCCGCGACCACGGGCCGGCGGGTGTTCGCCATCCCGCATTCCGGCAGCAGCACTCGCGGATGAAAAAAGGCTTCTACACCATCATGTCGGCGCAGTTCTTCAGCTCGCTGGCCGACAACGCGCTGTTCGTTGCCGCCGTCGAGTTGCTGCGCACCACTGGCCAGCCCGAGTGGCAGCGCGCCGCCCTGGTGCCGATGTTCGCGTTCTTCTACGTGGTGCTCGCACCCTTCGTCGGCGCCTTCGCCGACGCCTTGCCGAAGGGCAAGGTCATGTTCATCTCGAACCTGATCAAGGTCGTGGGCTGCCTGCTGATGCTGTTCGGCACCCACCCGCTCATGGCCTATGCGGTCGTCGGCCTCGGCGCGGCCGCCTACTCGCCTGCCAAGTACGGCATCCTCACCGAACTGCTGCCGCCGTCGCAACTCGTCAAGGCCAACGGCTGGATCGAGGGACTGACGATCGCCTCGATCATCCTGGGCGTGCTGATGGGCGGCCTGATGCTCGGGCCCGTCCTGTCGCCGTGGCTGCTGTCGTTGGACTTGCCGGGCATCGACACGCACATCAATACCGCGGCCGAGGCCGCGATCGCCACGACGATGGTGTTCTACGCCATCGGCGCGGCCTTCAACCTGTACATCCCGCGCACCACGGCGCCGCTGCAGGCCTTCGCGCGCGACCCGATGAAGCTGGTGCGCGAGTTCCAGGTCTGCAACCGGCGACTCTGGCACGACAAGCTCGGCCAGATCTCGCTGGCCACCACCACGCTGTTCTGGGGCGTCGCCGGCAACCTGCGCTACATCGTGCTGGCCTGGGCGGCCGCGGCGCTCGGCTACACCACCTCGCAGGCCTCGACCCTGGTGGGCGTGGTGGCGATCGGCACCGCCGTGGGCGCGGTGATCGCGTCGGTGCGCTCGCGCCTGGACCGCGCGACCGACGTGATTCCGCTCGGGGTCCTGATGGGCGTGCTGGTGATCGCGATGGTCGCCATCGACACCCTGTGGGCCGCGATCCCGTTCATGATCGTGCTGGGGGCCCTGGGCGGCTACCTCGTGGTGCCGATGAACGCGCTGCTGCAGCACCGCGGCCACAACCTGATGGGGGCCGGCCGGTCGATCGCGGTGCAGAACTTCAACGAGCAGGCCTGCATCCTCGGGCTGGGGGCGTTCTACGTGGCGATGACGCGCTTCGGGGCCTCGGCCTTCCTGGCGATCGCGGTGTTCGGGGTCGTGGTGGCGAGCACGATGGCGCTGATCGGCCGCTGGCACCGGCGCAACCTCGTCGACCACCCCGAGGAGGTCGAGCGCCTGCTCGTGCTGGCGCGCACGGACAAACACTGAGCGTGCGAGCTTCACCCGACGGGCGCGTCGGCGCGCGCCCATGAGCCCTTCGGTCGTCGCGGCTCTCGCGCTGGTCTTCAACTCGTTCGTCTGGGGCACGTCGTGGTGGCCGTTCCGGCAGCTCGAGTCCCTGGGCCTGCATCCACTGTGGGCGACGGCGGCCATCTACGGCCTCGTGGTGCTCGTGATCGTCGCGATGCGGCCGCGCGCACTGCCGCACCTGGCGCGAACCCCGGCGCTGTGGATCCTCGTGGTCGCCTCAGGCGCCACGAATGCCGCGTTCAACTGGGGCGTGGTCATCGGCGACGTGGTGCGGGTGGTCCTGCTGTTCTACCTGATGCCGTTGTGGGCGGTGCTGCTGGCACGCTGGCTGCTCGGCGAGCCGGTGACGGCCGCCGCCTCGATGCGGGTGGCCCTCGCGCTCACCGGCGCGACGGTGGTGCTGTGGCCGGCCGATGGCGGCTGGCCGGTGCCGACATCGCTGGCCGAGGGACTCGGGGTGATCGGCGGCTTCTCGTTCGCGCTGAACAACGTCATGCTGCGGCGGCATGCAGACCAACCCGAGGACGCGCGCGCCGTCGCGATGTTCCTCGGCGGGGCCGCGGTCGCCGCCGCCCTCGGGACCGGCCTGCTGGCCATCGGGCAGATCGACCCGCCGGTCATCCCCGGCGCGCAGGCGGCGGCCTGGATCGCCGGCTTGGCCGCGCTGTTCCTGTGCGGCAACCTCGCTCTGCAGTACGGGGCCTCGCGGCTGCCGGCGAACGTGACGGCCGTGATCATGCTGGTCGAGGTCGTCTTCGCGTCCGCGTCGGCGCTCGCGCTCGGCGGCGGTTCGCTGACGCTGCAGGTCGCCGCGGGAGGCGCCATGATCATCGCGGCGTCGCTGCTCGCGGCGCGCGGCGGGGCCGCGGCTGTGCGGAAGCCGCGGTCGCCCGCCGCTACCATCGCGGGCTCCGCATCGTCCGATCGCGCCGGCGATCGCCCGCCGCCATGAGCACCCCGACCTCGGTCTACGACTTCGAAGCCCTGTCCATCACCGGCGAGCCGGCGCACCTGTCCACGCAGCGCGGCAAGGTCCTGCTGATCGTGAACACCGCCAGCCAGTGCGGGTTCACCCCGCAGTTCGCAGGACTCGAGAAGCTGTGGGAGACCTACCGCGACCGCGGACTCGTCGTGGTCGGCTTTCCGAGCAACGAGTTCGGGGGTCAGGACCCGGGCGGGAACGCCGAGATCGCGTCGTTCTGCCAGCTGAACTACGGCGTGAGCTTTCCGATGATGGCCAAGGTCAAGGTCAACGGCGCCGAGGCCCACCCGCTGTGGAAGTGGCTGACCGCCGAGGCGCGCGGCGTGCTCGGCACCCAGGCCGTCAAGTGGAACTTCACCAAGTTCCTGGTCGGTCGCGACGGCCGGGTGATCAAGCGCTACGCGCCCAACGACACGCCTGAGTCGCTGGCGCGCGACATCGAGGCCGCCCTGGCCGCCTGACCCGACCCTCCGGAGCCTGCACGCCCATGTTCGAGCACGTCGAGCCCTTCCCCGGCGACCCGATCCTCGCATTGCTCGAGGTCTTCAACGCCGATGCACGCCCTCACAAGGTCAACCTGGGCATCGGCATCTACTTCGACGAGGACGGGCGCATACCGGTACTGGACTGCGTGCGCCAGGCGGAGGCCCGGATCGCGCAGGAGGGAGGCGCCAAGCCCTACCTGCCCATCGAGGGCCTGCCGGCGATGCGCGCCGAGGTGCAGAAGCTGCTCTTCGGCGCCGATCACCCACTGCTCGCCAGTGGGCGCCTGGTGACGATCCAGACCGTGGGGTCGTCCGGCGGCCTGAAGGTCGGCGCCGACTTCCTGCGCCGGTGGTTCCCGGCCAGCGGCGTGTGGGTCAGCGACCCGACCTGGGACAACCACCGGTCGATGTTCGAGGGCGCGGGCCTGCCGGTCGACGCCTATCCCTACTACGACCCGGCCACCGGCGGCGTGCGCTTCGACGCCATGTGCGAAGCCCTGCGCAAGCTGCCCCCGCGCAGCGTGGTGCTGCTGCACGCCTGCTGCCACAACCCCACGGGCGTCGACCTCAGCCGAGCGCAGTGGGACACGCTCGTGCCGCTGCTGCGCGAGCGCGAACTGCTGCCCTACCTCGACCTCGCCTACCAGGGCTTCGGGGACGGTGTCGAGGAAGACGCCTACGCCGTGCGCCGCATGGCCGACGCCGGGCTGTCCTTCTTCGTGGCCAATTCGTTCTCGAAGAGCATGAGTGTGTACGGTGAGTCGAGCCCGCCCATGCACAGCGGCCGGCTGGTGGCCCAGGTGCTCGGCGACCCCGCCCTGCGGGCGCTGTGGCTGCGGGAACTCGCGGCAATGCGCGAGCGCATGCTGACGATGCGCCAGGCCTTGCACGACACGCTCCTGCCGCGCGTGCCCGGCCGGGACCTGTCCTATGTCCTCACCCAACGCGGCATGTTCAGCTACACAGGGCTGTCGGGCGCCCAGGTAGATCGGCTGCGCGAGCAGTACGGCGTGTACCTGGTTCGATCCGGTCGTCTGTGCATCGCCGGCCTGAACCGCGGCAACGTGGAACGCACTGCCGGGGCCATGGCCGCCGTGATGGCGGGCTGACCGCCGTCACGGCCGCAGCGTGAAGCGCCCGTGACAGAACGGGCGGCACAAGCGTTCGTCGCCGATTGCTGACGAATGCAACGAAATGAACCCGAGTCCGGCGCCTGCTCCCCTCGTCAAGCCGCGCCAGAGCCGCGACACTTCGGGACACAGTCAGCCGCGTGACGCCGCCGGTCCACGCGACGCCGACCCAGCCTCGCAGGGAGGGGCACGTGGGCGCTTTGAAAGGCTTCGGATGGCTCCGGTCAGGTGCCGCGCGTGCTGCGCAACCCGACCCGGCCGACATGGGTACCGCTTTCGGTCTGGACGCCTGCCTGGCCGCGACGCCTGTTGACACAACGCGCGCCCCGTCCGAACTGGCGACGGGCGCCTTCGCAGATCCTTCGCGGCACATCGGTCAGGCCGAGCCGGGCTTCTGGCGCCGGCTCGGCGGTCGGTTCACGCCCGGTCGCTGAGCGCGGCTGCCGCACCAGGCGGCAGCCCGCGCGCGGGCCTTCTGGTGTTTACAACGTCGGCAGCAGGACCTTGTCGACGACGTGGATCACGCCGTTGCTGGCGCGGATGTCGGTCGCCACGATGCGCGCCGCCGTGGGCGTCGTGTCGGTGATCGTCGGGGGGGTGCCGGCCGCGAAGGTGATGGACTGGCCCGACACCGTCGCCACCGGCGTGCCGAACGGGATGCCGGTCGACAACACCTCGACGGGCACGACGTGGTACGTCAGGACCGTCGACAGCTGGGTCGGCGAGAGCGTGGCCACCGTGGAGGCGATCGCCGTGAACGCATCGTTGCCCGGCGCGAAGACGGTGAACGGACCCGTTCCGCTCAGGGTCGGCACCAGCCCGGCGGAAGCCACCGCGCCCACCAGCGACGAGAAGGCCGGATTCGCCTGCGCCATCTGCACGACGTTCAGCACGCCCGGCGGGACCAGCACCTTGTCGATCACGTGCACGATGCCGTTGCTGGCCGCGACATTGGGTTGCGTCACGCGGGCCGAGGTAAGCACCGCATCGGTCAGCGACACGCCGCCGCTCGTTCCCACGGTCAGGGTGGTCGCGCTGCCGCCAAACTGGTAGGCGGTGGGCTGCGTCGCGGGGCCGGCGATCAGGTCCGCGGCCGCCTTGCGACCAGGCGTGACGTGATACAGCAGGATGTCGCGCAGCGCGGTCGCCGGCAACGCATCGACCATCTCGGTCGCCGAGTTGAAGCCCAGTGCCGTGGCGAGGTTGGTGAAGGCGATGTCGGTGGGTGCGAAGACCGTCAGGTTGGCGGCCGGGTCCGCCAGTGTCGACACCAGGCCGGCCTTGTCGGCCGCGGCGACCAAGGCGGTGAGTCGCGCACCCTGGGCCGTCTGGGCGAGATTGGCGAGCGGCGGATCGTCGCCACCGCCGCAGGCAGCGAGGAAGCTGGTGGCAGCGACGGTGGCCGCCAGGGTCTTGAACCATCGGAACATCGTGGACCTCGGAATCGAAAGGGGGACGAAGAGGGCGCACCCGCGTGGCGGGCAGCGCCGCGGCCGCTGCAACGTTGCGGTTCGCATTGCATACCGTGCGGTTCAAAACAGCAACTGTGTGGTTATTGCTCGCCGCGCGCGTCTTTCATTGCGACGGATCAGTCGATCGACGACCTGCCGCGCCTAAAATCTTCGAATGGCCAAGATTTCCTTCCGCGAGCAGGTGCTGCGGGCACGAGAAGACGCGATCCTGTCGTCGGTGAACCGGCTGCTTGCCGAAAAGGGCTTCGACGTCATGACCGTCGACGAGGTCGCGGCGGACGTCGGCATCGCCAAGGCGAGCCTGTACAAGCACTTCACCTCGAAAGAAGAACTCGCCGGAGTGGCGATGATCCGGGTGCTCGACCGCGCGCTCGAGCATCTGCGGGCCCTGCAGGCGGACAGTGCGCGCCCGGCCATCGAGCAGCTCAAGGCGGTCGCGCGATGGACGATGCAGGTGCAACTCGCCGGCGAGATGCCGTCGCTGCCGTCGCAGAACTCCAGCCTGCGCGCGTCGCTGGTGGGCAACCGCGACTACATGAACCGGTTGCTCGAGGTGAGCGAGATCCTCGGCGGGTGGATCACCGCGGCCCAGCGCGCCGGCGACCTGAACCCGGCATTGCCGCCCGAGGTGATGCTCTACACGCTGTTCGCCCGAGCCTGCGACCCGGTGCTCGGAGTGCTAAAGGCCAGCGGCCAGCACAGCGACGAGCGCATCATCGAGATGCTGCTGTCGACGTGCTTCGATGGGCTCGCCGGTCGCCCCGCCGCGCCGGCTCGCGCGGGCGAGGCCGCGAACCGCTGACCGCCGCCTGCCGACGGCGGCAGGCGCCCGATGTGATGCCCGCCGAGGCGGGGGGGCGCCCTCAGCGCACCAGCAGGACGGGCGTCTTGCTCTTGGCCAGCACCTTGGTGGCCACCGAACCGAGCACCAGGTTGCCCAGCGTGCCGTGGCCGTGGGAGCCCATGATCAACAGGTCGTAGCGACCCTCGTCCGCCGTCTTGGCGATGATGTCGGCGGCCACGCCCACCTTGCCCGCGAAGGTGGCGTCGAGCCCCTGGCGCTTGAAAAACGTGCGGATCGGCTTGAACACCTTCTCGGCCTCGTCGGTGTAGTACGACTTGACCAGCTCCTTGTCGAGCACGGCCGCGGCGCGGGGTGGCACCGGCGGCACGGTATGGAGGACCGTGTATTGGTGCGCCTTGCCCAGCCATTCGTCGTGAGCCGCAAGATAGCCGAGCATGCGCTTGGTGTACGGGCTGCCGTCGACGGCGACGAGGATGTTCATGCGGGACTCCGTGGACCTGGGGTTCGAACAGATGGGGCCCGAAGTCTCCCACGACGCAAGGCCCGACTGTCATCGCAAGGCCCCTAGGCTTGAGCCTGCTCAGCCCGGCCGGGTGCGCTTGCCCCCCGCGCCTCGCGCGGGGCAGCTCCCTCGAGGGCGACTCAGGCCGCGCGGGCCGCCAGCCGTGACTCGATCGACACCCGAACCTGGTCGAGCTCGGCCGGCACCCGCGCACCGAGCTGGCGGAACAGTTCATCGTGCAGGCGCAGCTCAGCCCCCCAGGCCTGCGGGTCGTGATGCACGACCTGTTCGAAGCGCTCGCGTGCGAAGTCGAGGCCCTTCCAGTTCAGGTCGCCGTACCGAGGCGTGATGCCGAAGACGTCCTCCTCGCCGCCGGCCCGGCCGTCGAGCCGCTCGAGCATCCACTGCAGCACGCGCATGTTCTCGCCGTAGCCCGGCCAGACGAACTTGCCGTCGGCGCCCTTGCGGAACCAGTTGACGCAGTAGATCGCCGGAGGCTTGACGCCCGCGGCCTCCAGGCGCTTGCCCAGCGCCAGCCAGTGGGCGAAGTAGTCGCTCATGTTGTAGCCGATGAAGGGCAGCATCGCGAACGGGTCGCGGCGCACGACGCCCTGGGCACCGGCCTGGGCCGCGGTCGTCTCGGAGCCCATCGTCGCGGCCATGTACACGCCCTCGACCCAGCTGCGCGCCTCGGTGGCCAGCGGCACCGTCGTCGACCGGCGCCCGCCGAAGATGAACGCATCGATCGGCACGCCGTGCGGGTCGTCCCACTGCGGGTCGAGCACCGGGTTGTGGATCGCGGCGACGGTGAAGCGGGCGTTCGGGTGCGCCGCCTTCGCGCCGGTCTCCTTGGCGATCTGCGGCGTCCAGGGCTTGCCCTGCCAGTCCGTCAGTCGCGCCGGCGGCTCATCGGTCATGCCCTCCCACCACACGTCGCCGTCCTCGGTCATCGCGACGTTCGTGAAGATCACGTCGCGCTTGAGGCTGGCCATGCAGTTGGGGTTGGTCTTGTCGTTGGTGCCCGGCGCGACGCCGAAGTAGCCGGCCTCGGGGTTGATCGCGTACAGGCGGCCATCGGCCCCCGGCTTGATCCAGGCGATGTCGTCGCCGATGGTGGTGACCTTCCACCCGTCGTAGCCGGCCGGCGGGACCAGCATCGCGAAGTTCGTCTTGCCACAGGCGCTCGGGAAGGCCGCCGCCACGTGGCGCTTGCGGCCGTCGGGCGAGGTGACGCCCAGCACCAGCATGTGCTCGGCCAGCCATCCCTGGTCGCGACCCATGGTGCTGGCGATGCGCAGCGCGAAGCACTTCTTGCCCAGCAGCGCGTTGCCGCCGTAGCCCGAGCCGAAGCTCCAGATCTCCTGCGTCTCGGGGTAGTGGACGATGTACTTGGTGGCGTTGCAGGGCCACGCGACGTCCTTCTGGCCGGCGGCCAGCGGCGCGCCGACGGTGTGCACGCACGGCACGAAGTGCCCGTCGGTGCCGAGCTGGTCGAGCACCTTGCGGCCCATGCGCGTCATGATGCGCATGTTGACCGCGACGTAGGGGCTGTCCGACAGTTCAACGCCGATGTGCGCGATCGGCGAACCGATGGGGCCCATGCTGAACGGCACGACGTACATCGTGCGACCGCGCATCGCGCCGCGGAACAGCCCCGGCGTGCCGTCGGGCTGGCCATGCTGGAGGATGCCTCGCATCTGCGCCGGGTCCATCCAGTTGTTGGTCGGACCGGCGTCTTCGCGGTCGGGCGTGCAGATGAAGGTGCGGTCCTCGACACGCGCCACGTCGCTCGGGTCGCTGAGCGCGAGGTAGCTGTTGGGGCGCAGTTCGGGATTCAGTCGCTTGAAGGTACCCGCATCGACCAGCTGGGCGCACAGGCGGTCGTACTCCTCCTGGCTGCCGTCGCACCAGTAGACCTCGCGGGCCTCGGTCAGGGCGGCGATCTCGGCCACCCAGGCGACCAGGCGGTTGTGGCGCACGTAGGCCGGCACGTTCAGGCGCAGGCCTTCCATCACGGGAGAGTTCATGGGGTTGGAGTCCATCGAGTGAGGTTGCGGAATTGGGGAAGGCTGATCCGCGCCCAGGCCGAGTGGCTCCGGAGCGAGGGCATCTGTCAGACTTGCCGAATGCCGCGACCGTTCGGTCGCCGCGCGCGGATGACGCGCGACGCGGGGCTCCGCGGGTGACGACGCCCCTGTTCGAGGGAGTGTCGGGGCAGTGTAATCGCGCGGTAACCACCGGAACCCAGGGGTCGATGCAAAGCACTGATGACTTTTTCCACGGCGCCGGCAGGGGGCCGGAACACCTGTCGCGCCGGCGTTGGCTGCGGTTCGCTGCGGCCGGGGCCGCAGCCCTCGCGGCCCCGGCCTGGGCCACGCGGGTGCGCTCGATCGACGATCCGCTGCTGGTGGGCGTCGACCTCGACCTGCAGCGCAGCGGGTTGGCTGTTGCACTGCAGCGCGCCTTCGCCCGGGACGCCGGCATCGCGCTGCGCCTCGAACCGTCGCCGGCGGCGGTGATCCTCGAGCGGCTGGAGCGCGGCGAGCTCGATGCCGGGCTCACCAACGCAGCGCCTGCCGAACAGCGTCTTGCCGACCAGGGACTCGTCCACGACCGCCACCGGGTGGCCACCGGGCGTTTCGTCATCGTCGGCCCGGCCGCGCCGCCAGGCGCGACGGCGTCCCCTTCGCCCGCGGCACCAGCCGGCCGGCGCGTCGCGTCGGCGGCCGCCGATACGGATGCGGTGGCCTGGCTGCAGCGGCTGGCCCGCGACGGCGCCGCAGCCGACGGGCCACGCTTCGTGTCGCCGCAGGACGGCTCGGGCGCGCACCTCGCGGAGCAGGCGCTGTGGCGGGCCGCTGGCATCGGCCCGCAGGCCCCGTGGTACCTGCGCGCCGACCCGGCACAGCCGCTGCTCGCCCAGGCGCGCGCCCTGGGCGCATGCGCCCTGGTCGACGCGGCGCTGTTCGCCCCCAGCGCCGCGAACGGGCTGGTCTCGCAAGTCGAGCACGACCCGCGGCTGCGCTTCGAGGTGCACGTGATGCGGGCCTTCCGGGTCCATCACCCAGCGGGGCAGTTGTTCACCCGATGGGTGGCCGGGGCACGGGGCCGCCGCGTCGTCGCGGCGGTGCGTGGCTACTCGGCGGTGCGGTCATGACGCCCGCGACCGACCCCGCGCCGGCGGCGCCGACCATGGCAGGGCGCGTCCTGGCCGTGTGCGTCGGGGCGTCGCGACCGGTCGACGTCGGTACTCGGCGCGTGATGAGTGCGATCGGCAAGCGCCCGGTCGACGGCCCGGTGGCCGTTCGCCCCCAGGGGCTCGCCGGGGACGAGCAGGCCGACCCGACGGTGCATGGCGGCCAGTCCAAGGCCGTCTATGCCTACCCCTCGGAGCATCTGCGCTTCTGGCAGACCGTGCGGGCGCAGGCCCGCGTCTCGTTGTGGGACGAGCCGCTGCCGCCCGGCCTGCTCGGCGAGAACCTCCTGCTCGCCGGCGTCCTCGAGCGCGACCTGTGGATCGGCGACGCCTTGCGCTTCCCGGACTGCGTGCTGGTGGTCAGCGAGCCGCGCAGCCCCTGCTTCAAGTTCAACGCCGCAATGGGCTTCGCCCAGGCCTCCAAGCTCATGGTGCAAAGCGGCTTCTGCGGCGCCTACCTGGCGGTCCGGGAGCCTGGCACCCTCGCCGCCGGCCAGCCGTTCGAGTTGGTCCCCGGCCCGCGCGAGGTCGGCCTCGCCGAGCTGTTCCGGGCGCGCCACGCCGGTCGGCGAGACTGAGACCCCGTCGCCTCGCCCGCCGCCCCAACACCCCGATGCTCGCCTACCGACACGCCTTCCATGCCGGCAACCACGGCGATGTGCTCAAGCACCTCGTCTACCTGCTGGTGCTTCGGCATGTCCTGCACAAGGACAAGGGCGTGCGGATCATCGACACGCATGCCGGGGCCGGCGGCTACTCGCTCGAGAGCCGATACGCGAAGCGGCACGAGGAGTTCGAGCAGGGCGTCGGCCGCCTGTGGTCGCTCGCCGAGCGGCCGCCGATCGTCGAGGCCTACCTGGAGATCATCCGCTCGTTCAACCCGGATGGCGTGCTTCGGCAGATGCCCGGGTCGCCGGCCATCGCGCGCCACGTGATGCGGCCGCAGGATCAGCTTCGCCTGTTCGAGCTGCACCCGACCGATTACAAGGTGCTGTCGAGCTTCGTGGCCGGCGCGCCGGGGGTGCTGGCCGAGCACCGCGACGGCTTTGCATCGCTCAAGTCGGTGCTGCCGCCGCCGACGCGGCGCGCGGTGCTGCTGATCGACCCGAGCTTCGAGGGCGACGCGGACTATGGGCGCGTCGTGGCCGCGGTGCGCGAGGCGCTCGAGCGCTTCGCCGAGTCGGTGATCCTGGTGTGGTATCCCCAGGTCCAGAAGGTGCTGGCGCGGGAGCTGCCGCGGCGCCTGGTCGCCGCGGCCCCGAAGGGCTGGGTGCACGCGCGGCTGACCGTCCAGCCGGTCGACAGCCGCGGCTTCGGGCTGGCCGGCAGCGGCATGGTGGTGATCAACCCTCCGCACACCCTGTATGCCGAACTGCAGGCGCTGCTGCCCTGGCTGGTCGGGGTGCTCGGCCAGTACGACGGCGCGAGCCACCGGCTGGAGCACAAGAGCGTGTGACGACGCGGCGACGGCAGCGCGCTCCGCCCTCCCGCCGCGTCGCGCCGCCCCGCCCCGCCCCGCGGCCGGCTACGGCCCGCGCGCCCGGTCCTCCGCGAACTGGCGTCGGAACACCTCGAACCGGCCCGCCTCGATCGCGTCGCGGATCTCGCGCATCAGGTTGAGGTAGTAGTGCAGGTTGTGCACGCTGGCCAGCATCGCGCCCAGCATCTCCCCGCAACGGTCGAGGTGGTGCAGGTAGGCGCGGCTGAAGCCCCCGCTGACCGACCCGTCGGCACGGGTCTCGCCGCGGCACGCATAACAGGTGCACGT
This sequence comes from Ideonella sp., assembly GCA_025458335.1. Taxonomy (GTDB): domain Bacteria; phylum Pseudomonadota; class Gammaproteobacteria; order Burkholderiales; family Burkholderiaceae_C; genus JAIYCR01. The sequence continues at coordinate 250 of JALOSQ010000096.1, read as the reverse complement.
CGGGTCGATCGGCTCCGGGCTGTCGCGATGACGCGCGTTGCGGATCTTCAGGTCGCCGAAGCGGGTGAACAGGTGCCCGTTGCGCGCGTTGCGGGTGGGCATCACGCAGTCGAACAGGTCGACGCCGTTGGCGACGCCGTCGACCAGATCCTCCGGCGTGCCCACGCCCATCAGGTAACGCGGCTTGCCCTCGGGCAGGCGCCGGGGCGTGTGGGCCACGATGCGGCGCATGTCCTCCTTCGGCTCGCCC
>JALOSQ010000399.1 GCA_025458335.1 Ideonella sp. | reverse complement strand
ACCGTTCGCGCCAGCGCGAAGCTGTTGGGCGGGATGATGCAGACGTCGGCCTCGATGTCGACGAAGCTCTTCTCGTCGAAGGCCTTCGGGTCGACCACCGTGCTGTGGATGTTGGTGAAGACCTTGAACTCGCGCGCGCAGCGCACGTCGTAGCCGTAGCTCGAGGTGCCGTAGCTGACGATGCGGTGGCCGTCGGGCGCGTGGCGCACCTGGCCCGCCTCGAACGGCTCGATCATCCCGTGCTGATCGGCCATGCGGCGGATCCAGTGGTCGCTCTTGATGCTCATCGGTGGGCCCCTCCGACCCGCGGTCTTGGTCCGGAGCGAGACCTTTGCCCGCTACGCGCGTCCGGATTCTAGGCAAGGGCACCTGTCGGGCCGGGGGCGGTGGGGCTACGATCGGGCCGTGCCTTGACAGTGAACCGCCTGGCGGAGAGCCACGACGGAATCCCTCATGAACAGCCTCGCTCGTCCGGCGACCGACCTGCTGGTTCAGTACGCCCGCTACCACCGCGACCGGCGCAACATCGCCACCCACTTCGTCGGCATCCCGCTGATCGTCTTCGGTCTGAGCGTGCTGCTTGCACGGCCCGAGATCCAGGCCCTCGGGGTTACCCTGACGCCGATCATCGCGATCTGGCTGCTGTCGACGCTGTGGCTGATCAACGCGCTGCTGGTGATCGGCGCCGTCAACGTGAGCGACGGCGCCAGCACCGGCACCTGGCTGCTCGCCGGCGTCGGCGCCTTCGTGGTGGGCTGGGTGCTGCAGTTCATCGGCCACTGGTACGAGGGCCGCAAGCCCGCCTTCGTCGACGACCTGGTGGGCCTGCTGGTCGGACCGATGTTCGTGACCGCCGAGGCGATGTTCGCCACCGGTTGGGGCAAGGCCCTGCTGGCCGAGATCGAGCGCGCGGCGGGCCCGACCTACCTGCGCAACCTTCACCCCGGGCCGAACGCGTCGACCCGCTGAGCGGGGCCGGGCGGCGCGGTCGTCGCCCACCCTGCGAGGCGCCAGGGTTGTCCTGGCCGGGGCCGCCAAGCCCGCTACGCGCGCGCTTCCGCCCCGGGCTCACCCTTCGGCGCCAGCCTGGGCGCCATGGCCGGCGTCGAAGCGCTCGCCCCCCGCGTAGCACACGAAGCGCCGGTTGATCGCCCGGCCGAACAGTGTCATGCCCAGCCGCACCGCCAGGTCGTGGCCCATCGCGGTCACGCCGTTGCGCGACACCACCGTCGGCACGCCCATCTGCGCGGCCTTCAGCACCATCTCGCTGGTCAGGCGCCCGGTGGTGTAGAGCAGCGCGTCGGCCCCGCGGGTGCCGGTCAGCGCCATCCAGCCGGCGATCGTGTCGACCGCGTTGTGGCGGCCCACGTCCTCCACGAAGACCAGCAGCTGCCGCCCGCGGAACAACGCGCAGCCGTGCACCGAGCCGGCGAGCCGGTGCACGCTCGAGTCGCGCTGACGCATCGCCTCGAGCACCGCGAACAGCGTGTCCGCGTCGAGCCGTGAGCGCTCGGGCGTCGGCAGCCGCAGCCCCTCGACCCCGTCGAGCACCTGGCCGAACACCGTGCCCTGTCCGCAGCCGGTGGTGACCACCCGGTGCGCGAGGCGCGAGGCGACATCGGCCTGCCCGGAGCGGGTGCGCACCGCCACCGCGTCCACCGAGCCGTCGACGGTCACCGAGTCGACCTCGTCGACCCGCTCGACCAGACGCTGGTTGAACAGGTAGCCCAGCGCCAGCAGCTCGGGCGCGGCGCCCAGTGTCATCAGCGTGACGACCTCCTGGCGGTCGACGTAGAGCGTGAGCGGCCGCTCGACCGGGATGCTGATGCGCCGCCGCGCGCCCGACTCGTCGACCACGTCGATCTCGCGCAGCAGCACGCCCCGCTCGCCGAGCAGCCGCGGCGCGCCGGGCCGCGCGGGCCAGGGCACCGCGACCTCGAAGGCGCAGGCAGCCGGCGCGCTGGTGGTCGAATGCCGGTCCCGCGCCGCGGCGCTGGCGGCCAAAGGCCGCGCGGGGGCGGCGGCGGCGTCGGGGTCGGCGCGGCGCATGTCGAAGGGTGTCCTGAGGCGGCAGCGAGCGTCAGCCGCCCATAATGCCTCGGATCCCGTGAACGCCCTCGCGATGTTCGACCCCACCCTCATCACCGGGCTCGTGCTGGCCGGCGGCCAGGGGCGGCGCATGGGCGGGGTCGACAAGGGCCTGCAGGCGCTGCGCGGCCGGCCGCTGGTGGAGCATGCGCTGGAGCGGCTGCGGCCGCAGGTGGGGCGGCTCGCGATCAACGCCAACCGGCACCTCGACGCGTACCGCGCCTACGGCCTGCCGGTGTGGCCCGACGCGCCGGCGGCCGAGCAGGAGACCTTCCCGGGCCCGCTCGCCGGCCTGCTCGCCGGGCTCGACCGTTGCGAGACCCCGTGGCTCGTCACCGTGCCCTGCGACACGCCGGACTTCCCGCTCGACGTGGTCGAGCGCCTGGCCGCCGCGGCCGCGCGCGGGCAAGCCGACGTGGCGATGGTCGCCACGCGGGAAGATGGCCAGCAGCGCCTGCAGCCCGTCTTCTGCCTGCTGCGCGCCGAGCTGCGCGACAGCCTGCGGGACTACCTGCTCGAGGGGCCGGCGGCCGGCTGAGGGGCCCACCCGCGACCCGTCGTGCCGTGCATGGGTCGGCTGCGCGACCAGCGGGCCGGTCACCCGGGCGCCGATGTCAGCACCTTGAGCAGGGCCAGGTAGCCCATGAGCGCCAGGACCACGCTGACGAGCACCGCCGCAAGGTCCCGGTCGAACTTGGGCGCGAGCCAGGACCCAGCCGGGCCGGGCGCCGACGGCAAGCGGCTGCGCCTGGCCTCGGCCACGCGCCCGTTGAAGTACAGGAGCACGAAGCCCTGCAAGGCGAGGAGGTTCAGCGTGAGGGCCATCGCCGCC
>JALOSQ010000095.1 GCA_025458335.1 Ideonella sp. | reverse complement strand
CGGGCTCCGCCGGTGTAGCTCAGTTGGTAGAGCAGCGCATTCGTAATGCGAAGGTCGGGAGTTCGACTCTCTTCACCGGCACCAAGAAAAAGGCCCTGAGCGACAGGCACTTGGCCGATGTCAGCAACGCCCCGCCAGCCGGGGCGTTGTGCTTTTCGGGCCTTGGCGGGCTATCGTGCAGCCGCCGTGCGGCGGGCACTTGCGGCCGGGCGGCGGCGCCTGGGGCATGCCATTCTCCCGTTCGAGCCGTCATTGCCAGCCGAAGCGGCGGATGTAGGTGCGCTTCATCCAGGTGGTCAGCAGCGCATAGCCGAGCAGGATGCCGGCCAGCCAGGCGAAGAACGCCGGCGGCAGCGCCTGCAGCTTGAAGTACCCAGCCCAGGGGCCCATCGGCAACCACAGGCCCAGCAGCACGATGGCCCCGGTCATCGCGGTCAGCGGGGCCGACGCACGGCTCTCGATGAAGGGCAGCTTCGGCGTGCGGATCATGTGCACGATCAGCGTCTGCGTGAGCAGCCCCACGACGAACCAGCCCGACTGGAACAGGCCCTGCTCGGCGAGTGTGTTCGCGGAGAAGACCCACCACATCACGGCAAAGGCGGTCAGGTCGAAGACCGAGCTGATCGGGCCGAAGAAGAGCATGAAGCGGCCGATGTCGCCGGGGTTCCACTTGAGCGGCTGGTTCACGAGCTCGGCATCGACGTGGTCGAACGGGATGCCGGTCTGGGACATGTCGTACAGCAGGTTCTGCACCAGCAGGTGCAGCGGCAGCATCGGCAGGAAGGGCAGGAAGGCGCTGGCCACCAGCACCGCGAACACGTTGCCGAAGTTCGAGCTGGCCGTCATGCGGATGTACTTCAGCATGTTGCAGAAGGTCGCGCGCCCCTCGACCACGCCTTCGTCCAGCACCATCAGGCTCTTCTCGAGCAGGATGACGTCGGCCGCCTCTTTGGCGATGTCCACGCCCGAGTCGACCGAGATGCCCACATCGGCGGCGCGCAGCGCGGGCGCGTCGTTGATGCCGTCGCCCATGAAGCCGACCACGTGGCCCTGCGCCCGCAGGGCTGCGACGATGCGCTCCTTGTGGTGGGGCGCGAGCTTCGCGAACAGGTCGTGCGCCAGAGCCGCACTGCCCAGCGCCTCGTCCGACATGCCCTCGACCTGCGAACCGAGCAGCACCGGGCCCGAGCGCAGGCCGACCCGGGCACAGACGTGGGCCGCCACGAGTTCGTTGTCGCCGGTGAGCACCTTGACGCCGACGCCGTGCGCAGCCAGGGCGCGCAGCGCCGGCGCGGCGGACTCCTTGGGCGGGTCGAGGAAGGCGACATGGCCGAGCAGCACGAGGCCGGCCTCGTCGGCGATGCTGCAGGCCGTCTGCCCCGGCGGCAGCGCCTTCATCGCCACCGCCACCACCCGCAGGCCGGACTCGGCCAGTTCGCGCGTGACCCGCTGCACGCGCTCGAGCATCGCCGCGTCCAGGGGCATCTCGCGGGCCCCGGCCTCGTCGCCGGCCCGCACCCGCGTGCAGACGGCCAGCACCTCCTCGAGCGCGCCCTTGCAGATCAGTTCGTGCGGTCCGTCGCCCCGCGACACGACGACCGACATGCGCCGGCGCTGGAAGTCGAAGGGAATCTCGTCGACCTTGCGAAAGACCTGCTCCAGCTTCAGTTCGGCCGCCAGGTCCACGTGCTCGAGCACGGCGACGTCGAGCAGGTTCTTCAGCCCGGTCTGGAAGTGGCTGTTCAGGTAGGCGAACTCGAGCACCTCCTCCGACAGCCGGCCGAAGGGGTCGATGTGGCGCTCCAGCGCGATCTTGTCCTGCGTCAGCGTGCCGGTCTTGTCGGTGCACAGGATGTCCATCGCGCCGAGGTTCTGGATCGCGTCGAGCCGCTTGACCACGACCTTGCGGCGCGACAGCTGCACGGCGCCCTTGGCCAGGGTCGAGGTCACGATCATCGGCAGCATCTCGGGCGTCAGCCCCACGGCCACTGACAGCGCGAAGAGGAACGCCTCCAGCCAGTCGCCCTTGGTGAAGCCGTTGACCAGCAGCACGACGGGCACCATCACCGCAGCGAAGCGGATCAGCAGCCAGCTCACGCTGTTGATGCCGGCCTGGAAGGCGTTGGGCGCCGTGTCCGTCGCGCCGGCCCGCGCGGCCAGCGCGCCGAACACCGTGCGCTCGCCGGTGTTGACCACCAAGGCAGTGGCCGAGCCGGAGACCACGTTGGTGCCCATGAAGACGAGGTTGCGCTGCTCCAGCGGTGCCTCGGCCTCGGTGCGCCGATCGGCGAACTTCTCCAGCGGCAGCGATTCGCCGGTGAGCGCCGCCTGGGCGATGAACAGGTCGTTCGCCTCGAGCACGCGGCAGTCGGCGGGGATCATGTCGCCGGCCGAGAGCACGACGAGGTCGCCTGGCACCAGTCGGCTGATCGGAATCTCGCGGCGCACCTGGCGCAGCACGGTGGCGGTGTTGCTCACCATCGCCTTCAGCGCCTCGGCGGCCCGCGTCGACCGGTGTTCCTGCACGAAGCGGATCGCGGTGCTCAGCACCACCATCACGCCGATGACGACGGTCGCCTTGGCGTCCTCCGTGAGGTACGAGACCACGGCGAGCGCGGTGAGCAGCAGGTTGAACGGATCCCGGTAGCAGTGCCACAGGTGCAGCCACCACGGCTGCGGCGCGTCGTGTTCGATGACGTTGCGGCCGTGCCGCGCCAGCCGGGCGGCGGCCTCGCGCGCACTCAGGCCTTCGGCATGCGCGTGCAGCCGCGCGAGCGCCGCCGCGGGCTCGGCGCGCGCCACCAGCAGCAGGTCCTGGGCCAGGTGCGCCGGGACATGCGCGCGCGAACCGCGCCGGGCGAGCGCATCCAGCAGCGGGTGCCGCGCGAAGTGCCGGAGCCGGCGTCGCCCCCTCAGGAACCGGCTGAAGATCTCATTGGGGCCAGGCCTCATCGAGACGCCGCCGCGCTCAGACCCCCCAGACGATGGGCGCACCCGCCGCGTGGGCGCGCCGCATCATCTCCACGAGCGGCCAGGCCCGCCGACGCAGCGACACCGGCTCGGCATCGTCGGCGGTTTCCTGTGCCTCCGAAGTGATGGCACGGCCCGCCGGTCGCAGCGCCTCGTCCCTCGCGATGGCCGCCTCGATCGTGCTGATCGCCGCCGGCATGGCCTGAGGTTGCAGGATGCCCTGAGCGCCGGGAACCAAGCCCATGGCATTCAACACCGCATCACCGGCTGGCCCCAACATCAGCACGTCGCCGCAAGCCTTGGATCGGAATCGATAGGTCATCGGCATTGCCTCCGTCATGGAACGGCACCAGAGCATTCAAGCACGGGAATCGGCGCGCGCTCCTGCCGACGAGCCGAAGGCGTGATCTGGCACAAACCGGGCCGCTACCCCACCCGCAAGGCCGGCCCACGACCGGCACCGTCGGTCGGCTGATCACCATCGCACCAGCGGGCCCGGCGCGTGATGAGCCCGTCCGCTCGAGCCGTGAGTCACGGCCGAGCGCGCAGGAACGTCGGCTTGCACGGAGCGCTGCGTGCGCTGCCGCACAGACCGCGAGTGCCACGGGTGGGCACGATCGGTCCATCGACGGACGATGGCTCAGTGGGGTTGACGATGGCGACTCGCAGATGCGTAACCGGGCAAGCCCGGACGGCAGAGAAGGCCGTCGCGGCGCGAAGACAGTGATGCGCTATCGAGTGGCCGACCTCAGCGTCGACGGCAGCCTCGCCTTGCTGATCGATGCCGACGAACATGTGCACGTCGTGCGCGTTCCGGCATCGCTTCTGGAGCGCGGCGCGATCCTGAGCGGACGTCGCGCCAAGCTGGGCGCCCACGTGTTCGTGGATGAGCGCCACCACATCCCGCTGTACGCGAGGTTCGAGTCCGTGGCCTGCAGCCAGGACGACGCGCTTGCACGGATGCACCCGGCCTGCATCACGCCGAAAGCGGCGACCGATGTCGCACCAAGGCCCTCGACACCCAGGACTGGAGAGGACCATGAGTTCGCGTAGTCCGCGCGCCGACTTCGTGGGTGCTGGGCCGATCGACGTCGAACGGGAGCAGATGCGGCAGCACGACATCTCGAGTGAAGGTGCCCACTGCCTTTTCGGCAGGCATCGCTACTTGAAGCTCGACGACGCCAGGCTGAGGCGCGAGCGCGCGGAACTGCCAAGCCGCGGCCACGACGTGGCCGACCCGCTGGCGCCGCCGGTGCCCGCGGGTCGGTCGGACTGAGTCGTGGACGCTGCAAGACCGGGCCGGTCGGCGGCTGCGCCGGCCCGACCCAACCCGCCAAGCTCAATACACGCCGGGCACGCGCTCATGCTCCACCCACGACTGCGTCTCCTCGTCCCGCGTGTGGGTCTCGAGGAACAGGCGCGTGGTGGCGGCCACCTCCGCGCGGGTCGGCAAACCGCGCTCGGGCGGCGCCGCGGTGTTCAGGATCCAGCCTCCCCGCGACTCGTCCCAGTGGTTCAGTCGGAAGAAGGCGGCGGTGTCCGCGCGAACCGCGGCACGTGTCGGGCCGGCTTCGGTCGACCGGACCGGCCGGCGCAGGACCCACTGGGCGCTCGGCTCGTCCCAGCGATGGGTCGCCTGTATCGCCCGCAGATCCGCGATCACCTCCTGCCGGGTGAGGCCCTGCTCCAGCACCTGGGGCGCTGCCGCGGCCACGGACGCCGCCGTGCTCGCCAGCATGAAGGTCCAGGCCAGTCGTTGTGTGCGACGCTTGTTCATCGAGTTCCTTGGTGTGTTGCCGCATCGCGACGCGATGAGGAAGGTGCAGCATGACCCGCGGCACATGCCCTGTCTGTTCGCTGGAGCACATGCGGCTGCGCTTGCGAGGGCGCTCAGGCGTTGTCGGGCTCCGCCTGAGAGCAACCCCATGGCGGGCGGTGCCACGGGCTTGACCTGGAGCGCCTCGCCCGGGATTGAGCACGCTCACGTCCGCCGGCGCGGAACGGCGCTCTGATCGTGCCGTGAACACCCTCACCAAACTCGCGCTCGGCCTGCTGGGTCGGGTGCAGCCCCGACCGGCAAGCGCCGGCATCGCCGAGCCGCTGGCCCTGCCGCCGCCTCGTCGGGAAGGCGGCCTGCCGCTGATGCAGACCCTGCAGCGCCGCCAGTCACAACGCGAGTTCGATCCGCGCGACGTCGACGCGCAGGCACTGTCGGACTTGCTGTGGGCCGTTGCCGGCATCAACCGGCCCGACCTCGGCGGCCGTACCGCCCCCAGCGCGCTGAACGCTCAGGAGGTTGAGGTCCTCCTGGCGCGACGCGACGGCGTTTTCCGCTACGACCCGCCGACGCACGGCCTGCGGCGCACGCACGACCTGGACGTTCGCGCCCTGACCGGCTACCAGGACTTCATCGACACCGCGCCGCTGGACCTGATCTACATCGCCGACCACGGCCGCCTGAAGCTGGTGCCGGCGGCGCAGCGCTCGGCCTATGCGTACACCGCAGCCGGGGCGATGGCGCAGAACGCCTACCTGTGTTGTGCTTCGTCGGGACTGGCCACGGTCTTGCGGGCATGGATCGACCGCGGCGCGCTTGCCCGCGCCCTCGGGCTGGACGGCGACCATGAGGTGCTGCTGTGTCAGACCGTGGGCTACCCGCCCTCGGCCGGGACCTCCGCCACGCCTTGAGCAGCGCAGGAGTGCAGGCGCCAGCGCGGGCTCGGGCGACGCTCATCCGCCGGCCGCGGCACCGTGACGCGCACGCGGGTCGCGCGATCGGCTGAACTTCGGCGCCGCCGCGCGGACCAATCCAACGCAGGGGTTCTTCGCACCAGGGGGTCCCATGGAGCTGATCGAGCAGACCTCGCCGCCGGGGCTGGCGGCTCGGCTGGCGCGGATCACGGCGCCGGTACTGATCGAGGGCCCGGGCGGCGCGCGCCTGGTGGCGCCACGAGCAGGTGCGCCGCAGGCCACCTTGCGCCTGAAGAGTCCGGTCGCGCTGGTTCACCTGGCCTCCGGGCAGATCGGCCGCCTCGCCGATGACTTCGTCGAGGGCCGTGTCGAGATCACGGGCTCCATGCGCGCCCTGATGGCGGCCGCCGCCGAACTGCTCGACCGCGACCCGCGCGGCGACGACCGGCCGATGGCGTGGCGGCCGCCCGGTTGGCAGGACTGGATCCGCACGATCCGCTCGCGCCAGCGCCACACGCCCGAGGCTGACGCCCGGCAGGTGCAGCACCACTACGACGTGTCCGACGAGTTCTACGCGCTGTGGCTCGACCCATCGCGGGTCTACTCGTGCGCGGTCTTCCGCCGCGCTGACCCGACGCGACCGGCCGACGCCGCCGAACTCGCGCAGGCGCAACGCGACAAGCTCGACCTGGTGTGCCGCAAGCTGCGATTGCAGCCGGGCGAGCGTTTCCTCGACATCGGGGCCGGCTGGGGCGGCCTGCTGCTGTGGGCCGCCGAGCACTATGGTGTCGAGGCCCACGGCATCACGCTCAGCCGGCACCAGCACGCCCACGTGAGCCGCCTGATCGCCGAGCGCGGTCTGTCCGGCCGCGTGTCGGTGGCGCTGATGGACTACCGCGACCTGCCGGCCACGCCGGCCTTCGACAAGATCGCCTCGGTCGGCATGTTCGAGCACGTGGGCCGCGCGCGGCTGCCCGCGTACTTCGTAACGTTGCGCCGCCTGCTGCGCCCCGGCGGCCTGCTGATGAACCACGGCATCACCGCCGGCGGCACGCGGCACGACCAACTCGGCGCGGGCATCGGCGACTTCATCGAGCGGCACGTCTTTCCGGGCGGCGAGCTGCTGCACGTGTCACACGTGCAGCAGGTGATGGCCGAGGCCGGCCTGGAAGCGCTCGACGTCGAGAACCTACGCCCGCACTACGCCCGCACGCTGTGGGCCTGGAGCGATGCACTCGAGGCCCGGCTCGACGAGGCGGCACGCCTGGCACCGGAACGCGTGCTGCGTGCCTATCGCCTGTACCTGCCGGGCAGCGCGATGGCCTTCGAGCGCGGCTGGATGGCGGTGCACCAGATCCTCGCGTCGCGCCCGAGCGGCGACCCGGCCGACGGGCCGATGCGCGGGGCGCAGTGCGAGTATCCGTTCGACCGGGCGTACATGATCGGCGAACGCGGGCCATCGGGCGCGGTCTGACTGCCACGGCAGGGTGCGAAGCGGCGCTGATCCGACCGGCATCGCTCGGCCGACCGGGGCCTCCCCGCAACGCTACACCGCCAACAACATCTGCATCAGGTTCGGCATCCCGCGCCCCTGCAGGTAGCGGTCGCGGCCCAGGTCGGTGCAGGTGTCGAGCAGCAGGCGCTTGACCTCGTCGGGTCGGCCCTGGAACTCGCGGCGCACCGACAGGAAGGCCGCGAGCAGGCCCGAGACCTGCGGCGCGGCCATGCTGGTGCCGCTCTCGGGCACGTAGGCCGGGGCGCCGGGCGTGCCGTGGGCCGCGTTGCACGAGACGATGCGCTCGCCGGGCGCCACCACGTCGGGCTTGGCGCGTCCGTCGGCGGTGGGCCCGCGCGACGAGAAGGCCGACACGCCGTACAGGTGCGGCTTGTCGGCGTTGACCGAGCCCACCGCGACGCAGTCCTCCAGGTTGGCCGGGTCGCCGATCGACATCGTGGCGTGCAGGCGCGCCTCGCCGTCGGGCGTGCGCACGTCGAGCTGGCCCTCGTTGCCGCTGGCCACCACCACCAGCACGCCGTCACGCCACTGGTAGCGCAGCTCCTTGCACAGCGGCGAGAAGCCGCAGCCGTACACCGTGCTGTCGAACGGCCCGCCCAGGCTCAGGTTGATGCCGTGCACCGCCAGCCCGCTGGCCGAGTTGCGGTTGATCTGCGCGATGTGGTCGAGGGCCTTGATGATCCAGGCGTCCTCGCCCTGGCCCTTGTCGTCGAGCACCTTGTAGATGACGAGCTTGGCCGCCGGCGCGAGGCCGCGGTAGCGGGTGTCGGCCGAGCGCCCGGCGACCAGCCCGGCCACGTGGGTGCCGTGGCCGTCCCGGTCGCGCGCCTGCGCGAGCGGGACCTCGCGCGGCGCCCCGGGTCGGGTGCAGTCCCACACCGAGGTCACGACGCCCTGGAAGTGCGGGTGGTCGGCCTGGATGCCGGTGTCGAGCACGGCCCAGGTCACACCCTCGCCTGCGGCCGCGAAGCTGGCGAGCGCGGCGTCGGCCTTGAGCGCGCGTAGCGATCGCTCGTCGGTGAGCTTGGACTTGCCGGCGCTGCGCCACACTGCATAGACCCGCAGCGACTGGTGGCGCTGCGCCACGAGGGCGAGCTCGGAGGCGGTCAGGCGCGCCGCGACGAAGCGCTGCAGCCGATCGACAGCGGCGGCTTCGCGGTCGGCCACCAGTGCCTCGATGGCCTCGGCCGCGGCGTCGATGCGCTGCGCCAGCGTGACCCTCGCCACCTTGCGCTCGCGGCACTCGGCCTGCTCGTGGGCGGCGGTCTCG
>JALOSQ010000398.1 GCA_025458335.1 Ideonella sp. | reverse complement strand
CGGCCGGGGTGCAGGCTGGCGTGCGGCAGGCCGGTGGCCTCGTGGATCGGCAGCGCGTCCATGTCGGCGCGCAGGCCCAGCCGCCGCGGGCCGTCGCCGCGCACCAGCCGACCGACCACGCCGGTGCCGCCGAGGCCGGTCGTGACCTCGTAACCCCAGCCGGCGAGCCGCTCGGCGACCAGCGCCGCGGTGCGGTGCTCGTCGAAGGCGAGTTCGGGGTGGCGGTGCAGGTCGCGCCGCAGCGCGATGAATTCGGCGTGGTCGCCCATCGGGAAGCCTCGGTGAAAAGCGCCTGGGCTGAAAGCGGCTCGGTCGGCAGCGCTTCGGCTTACTGCGCCTCGAGCTTGATCGACCTGGCGATGGTTCGGAAGCGCGCGGTCTGCGCCTCGTACTCGCGCGCCACCACCGGCAGCGGCTGCAGCGCCGGCAGCATGCCGCCGAGCTGCTCGAGCTGCGCCTTGGCCTGCGGGTCGGCCATGGCGGTGTTCAGCGCCTGGTGCAGCGCCTGCGCAGGAACTCGGCCTCGACCTTGCCCGCCGGCGCCAGGGTGCCGAGCACCTTGAGCCGACCCTGGTCGGCCAGGCCCACCGTCTGCGCGCCGACCACGAGGATCGCCATGTCGACGGTGTTGCCACCCATGTCCTGCAGCAGCGGCGCCATGCCTTTGTAGGGCACGTGCGTCATCTCGGCACCGATGGTCTGCGCGAAGTGCGCGCCCAGCACGTGGTAGAACGAGCCGATGCCGACGCTGCCATAGGTCAGCGGCTTGCCCTCGGCTGCGGACCTGCGCGCCAGCGCGACGAGTTCGTCGACGTTGGTCACCGGCAGGCCGGGGCGGGCGAGCACCGCGATCGGGAAGGCGCCGACCATCTGCACCAGGCGGAAGTCCTCGGCCTTGTACTTGACGGCCTGCATCGCCATCGGCGCCAGGATCAGCTCGTTGGGCGAGCCCTGGTAGAGGAAGTGCCCGTCCGCCGGGGCCTGCAGCACCTTCTGTGCCCCGAGCGCCCCGCTCACGCCGCCGAGGTTCTCGATCAGCACCTGCTGGCCGAGCGCCTTGCCGAGGGGCCGCTCGACGAGGCGGGCGATGGCGTCGGACAGGCCGCCCGCCGGGTAGGGGACCATCAGGTTGACCGGCTTGCTCGGGAAGGTCTGCGCGCCGGCGACCCCGGCGGCGAGGAGCAGGCTGGTGATCACGGCGGCGCGACGGGTGACGGTGAGGCTCATCGGGCTCTCCACGAGGGGTTGCGAGGCGAGGCCAATGTAGGAAGGGCCCATCGTGGCGTCCAATGCATTGTTTGCGGGATTAGCATGCAGCCGCTGCATGAAAAGCGATCCCGCCCCGTTCGCCCCCGCCGCCCTTCCTGAAGGCACGCCATGACCCTCGTCCAGCTCCGACACCTGATCGCCCTCGCCGACCAGGCCTCGTTCAGCAAGGCCGCCGAGGCGGTGCACCTGAGCCAGCCGGCCTTGAGCCGCAGCATCCGCGCGCTCGAGGACGAGTTGAAGCTGCCCCTGGTCGACCGCATCGGCCGGCGGATCGAGCTCACCGCGCAGGGCCGCGAGACGCTCGAGCGGGCCCGCCAGATCGTGTTCGATGCGGACGAGCTGCGCACCGCCGCCCGGCAGGTGGGCCAGCGCCTGGCCGGCTCGCTGCGCGTCGGCCTGGGCTCGGGGCCGGGCGCGCTGCTGATGGGGCCGCTGCTGCGCACGGTGTCCACCGCGCATCCGCAACTGCGCCTCGATATCCGGCGCAGCGGCACCGACCTGCTCGTGCAGTCGTTGCGCGAGCGCGACCTCGACGCGCTGGTGGTCGATGCGCGCTCGCTGCAGCCGGCGCCCGACCTGCGTGCCGAGTTCGTCGACGAGATGCGTGGCGCCTTCATGGTGCGGCGCGGCCATCCGCTGGCCCGGCGGCGGCGGCCGGTCGGTTTCGATGACCTGCGGCGCTACCCGATAGCCTCCACGCCGCTGTCCGACGAGGTCGCCCGCGTGCTGGTCGAGCGGTATGGGCCTCAGGCGCACCCGCAGTCCTGCGTCACCCTGCGCTGCGACGAGCTGTCGAGCCTGGCCGACCTGGCCCGCCAGGGCGATGCGGTGCTGTTGGCCGTGCGCGCGGTGGCGCCCGACCTGGTCGAGTTGCGGCTCGACCCACCCTTGGCGGCAACGGCGCGCTTCGGCCTCGTCACGCTGGCCCGGCGAACGCAGCCGCCGGCGCTGGCGCTGCTCAGGGACGTGATGCGAGTGAGCCTGTGCGGCTGACGCCGTCGTCAGGGCGCGGCGACCACGGGCGGCAGGGGATGGCCATCAGGCCACCTCGGCGGCCTCCACCATCGCCTGAAGCAGCACGTCGCAGCCGGCGGCCAGGTGCTCCGGCCGGGCATCCTCGATCTCGTTGTGCGAGATGCCGTCCTTGCAGGGCACGAAGATCATCGCGGTGGGCGCCGTGCGGGCAACGTACACGGCATCGTGGCCGGCGCCACTGACGATGTCCTGGTGCCCCAGGCCGAGCCGCCGGGCGCCCTGACGCACGGCCTCCACGAGGCGGGGGTCGAAGCCGACCTCGAGGCGACCAGGCACTGCGGCCGAGGCGCACGCGGCGCGCAGGGCCGCCTCCATGCGGGCCAGACCTGCGGCGTCGGGGTGGCGGAAGTCGACGGTGAAGGTCACCCGCCCGGGAATCACGTTGCGCGAGTTCGGGTGGACCTGCACGAAGCCGACGGTGCCCCGCGCGTGCGGCTGCTCGGCCATCGCGATCGCATGGACCTGCTGCATGAGGACCGTCGCGGCCTGCAGCGCATCACGGCGCAGGTCCATCGGCGTGGGGCCGGCATGCGCTTCCTGCCCGGTCACGACGACGTCGAACCAGCGCTGCCCGAGGGCGCCGGTGACCACGCCGATCGGCAGCCCGGCGGCCTCGAGCACCGGGCCCTGCTCGATGTGAGCCTCGAAGTAGGCACCGAACCGCGGCGCGCCGGACTCGACCGAGGCCGGCTCCGAGCCTGCGAAGCCGATCGCGGCAAGGGCATCGCGCACGCTGATGCCTTCGCGGTCGCGGGCCGACAGCGCATGCTCGAGGCTGAAGGCGCCGGCATACACACCCGAGCCCATCATCACGGGCACGAAACGCGAACCCTCCTCGTTGGTCCAGACGCAGACCTCGATCGGTGCGCGCGTGCGCAAGCCGGCCTCGTCGAGCGTGCGCACCACTTCCAGCCCGGCCAGCACGCCGTAGTTGCCGTCGAAGCGGCCGCCCGTCGGCTGCGTGTCGATGTGACTGCCCGTGGCCACCGCCGGCCGAGCGGGGTCACTCCCCTCGCGGCGGGCGAACACGTTGCCGATCGCATCGCCCAGAGCCGATCGGCGCGGATGCGCAGGTCGTGGGCATCGCGGCGGGCGACGGCACGCTCGCCGATGGTGGCGGGGATGGGGGTGGACAGGTCCATGACGCTTCGGGCAACGCGGCGGAAGACCGATTCTGCGCGCCGGCCCCGGCGCCTGCACAGGGGCGCCGGGATCACCTCTGGGCGTGGCGTCTCAGGGGGCCCGTGCGCTGAACGGGGTGGCCGGGTACAGGCGCGCGAGCAGGCGCCGGCCGCTGGTGTCCACCGCCAGCCGCAACGCCGGATCGGGCGGCGCCCCGCGGGGCGCCGCGCGCGCGGCGGACCACGCGGCCCGCCAGCGCGGTTCGTCCTCGTGCAGCACGGCGTCGACCGCCTCGGCCCAGAACGGCGGGTGCTCGGCTTCGGACCACTCGCCGCGGCCGCGGCCGTAGTGGGCGACAGCCAGGTAGCGCAGCAGCGCCTCGCGCGCTGCCGCGGCCAGGGCTTCGTCGCTCCAGCCGACCCGCGTGCCATCGCGACCGCGCACGAGGTTGAAGCCGCGGGCCAGGCCGACGGCGCCCAGGGCTCCGAGCAGGCCGCCGGCGAGCAGTCCGCCGCCCAGCGTGAGGCCGCC
>JALOSQ010000094.1 GCA_025458335.1 Ideonella sp. | reverse complement strand
GCGTGCGGCAGGCCCCAGAAGATCCAGGCAGATCGACTCGATCGAGCATCCCCCGTCACGCAGGCGCTCGATCGGCTCGACCCAAGCCGATTCCTGCGGCCCCAGCACGAGCTGCGCGTACGCCCGGGCGTCCAGCGATGAGTCGATCTCGCCGACCCGCCGGTCCCCCGTGGGCGAGGGGGTCCCGGTGTCCTGCAGGTCACCGGCGCGATGGGCATGCACCAACCTGGGGATGATGTCCGCCTCGATCGTGCGAACCAGACGAGCCAGCCGCTCCTCGGCCGTCGGGCCGCGCGCACCCCCGCCGAACCAGGCACCGGGGGCCACCAGAGCGGCCTCGGCCGTGGCGGACATCGGGTGCCCCTCGCCGTAGCCGGCCTCCGCGTCCGCCGCGGCTCGGTGGGCGTTTTCCTGCGGCATGCGATCCATCTGGCGTCTCCTCGTACTGAGAGTGCCGGCGTTCTTCACTGCCCGGACCCGCGTGCACGACTGCCGCCGCAGGTTTTCTTGGATCGCTCTCGATGGCGAACTGCCCGGTCACTCCGCAAGACCGGACTGGCTTGTCAACTAATGTCGATCTCGGACAGAACCTCGTCAAGCGCCGCAGACAACTTTCTTCTTGATTCCGGCGCTCCGTTTCGATGACCTTAATGTCAACTCAAGTAGACGTCAATACTTGTTGACACTCCAGGGGGCGGGACTTAGATTGCCTGCATGGTTGCCCCCTTGTACACGCCAGAGGAACGCCAGCGCCGCGACACGACGAAGTGGACGCTGGTGCAGGGCGTGCTCGCCCCGGTCCAATTCCTGATCTTTCTGGTCAGTCTTGCGCTGGTCGTGCGCTTCCTCTGGACGGGCGAGGGCGGCACCGCCGCGACGGTCTCGGTGGTCGTGAAGACGCTCGTGCTCTACACGATCATGGTCACGGGCTGCGTCTGGGAGAAGGTCGTCTTCGGCCAGTACCTGTTCGCCCGGCCCTTCTTCTGGGAGGACGTGTTCAGCATGGCCGTGCTGGCCCTGCACACGGCCTACCTCGTGGCGTTGTTCACCGGGGCACTCGGCCTGCGCGGCCAGATGCTGCTCGCGCTGGCCGCCTATGCCACCTACGTGATCAACGCTGCCCAGTTCGTGCTGAAGCTGCGCGCGGCCCGCCTGCAGGACGAACGCGAGCGCCGCCAGGCGCCCAAGGTCGTCGGCGCCGCCGCGTGAAGTCCCGCTCGAGCCTGTCCCGCCCGCGATCCGGAGGTAGTACCCCATGAGTCCCGTCATCGCGATCAAGCCCGCCTCGAGCGGCTGCGTCACCGCCCCGGTGCTGCACGAGCGTGGCCAGCGCGAGGTGTTCTGCGGGCTCACCGGGATCATCTGGCTGCACCGCAAGATCCAGGACGCGTTCTTCCTGATCGTCGGCTCGCGCACCTGCGCACACCTGATGCAGTCGGCCGCAGGCGTGATGATCTTCGCCGAGCCGCGCTTCGGGACGGCGATCATCGACGACCGGGACCTCGCGGGCCTGGCCGATGCCAACGAGGAGCTCGACCGGGTGGTCACCCGGCTGCTCGAGCGCCGGCCCGACATCAAGATGCTGTTCCTCGTCGGCTCGTGCCCGAGCGAGGTGATCAAGCTCGACCTGTCGCGCGCCGCCCAGCGGCTCGGCCAGCGCTTCTGGCCGCAGGTCCGGGTGCTCAACTACTCGGGCAGCGGCATCGAGACCACGTTCACGCAGGGCGAGGACGCATGCCTCGCGTCGCTGGTGCCGGTACTCCCGGCGGCCGCGCCGGACGCGCCGCCCGAGTTGCTGGTGGTGGGCACGCTGGCCGACATCGTCGAGGACCAGTTCGCGCGGCTGTTCCGCGAGATGGGCATCGAGCGCGTGCGCTTCCTGCCGCCGCGGCGGGCGGGCGACCTGCCCGCCGTCGGGCCCAACACGATCTACCTGCTTGCCCAGCCCTTCCTGGCCGATACGGCTCGGGCGCTCGACGGCCGCGGCGCCAGGCACCTGCCGGCGCCGTTCCCCTTCGGCTCGGAGGGCACGTCCCGCTGGCTGCTGGCCGCTGCCGACGCGTTCGGCGTCGACCTGTCGACCTTCGAGCGCGTGACCGGACCCGGCCGGGAGCGGGCGAACAAGGCGCTGGCCAAGTACCGTGCCTCGCTCGGCGGCAAGCGGATCTTCTTCTTCCCGGACTCGCAGCTCGAGATCCCGCTGGCCCGCTTCCTGTCGCGCGAGCTTCAGATGCGGCTCACCGAGGTCGGCACCCCCTTCCTGCACCGCCAGCACCTGCACGAGGAATTGCTGCTGCTGCCGGCCGGCACGACCTTGAGCGAAGGCCAGGACGTCGACCGGCAGCTCGACCGCTGCCTGGCCGCGGCCCCGGACCTCGCGGTGTGCGGCCTCGGCCTCGCCAACCCGCTCGAGGCGCAGGGCCTGACCACCAAATGGGCGATCGAGCTCGTGTTCACGCCGATCCAGGGCTACGACCAGGCCGGTGACCTGGCGGAGCTGTTCCATCGCCCGCTCGCGCGGCGCGCCAAGCTGGCCCTGGCCACGCAGCCCGCGCCGGTCGCGCCCGCTGTCGGCGAACCCATGCTGCAGGCCCGCGCCTGAGCCCGACCCGAGAGATCCGAGGACGCCCATGCAGTTGACCGTCTGGACCTACGAGGGCCCCCCGCACGTCGGTGCGATGCGCATCGCCACCGCGATGCGCGACGTGCACTACGTGCTGCACGCGCCGCAGGGCGACACCTACGCCGACCTGCTGTTCACCATGATCGAGCGGCGCAACCACCGCCCGCCGGTCACGTACACGACCTTCCAGGCCCGGGACCTGGGCAGCGACACCGCTGAACTGTTCCAGCGCGCCGCCCGCGAGGCGTTCGAGCGCTTCCAGCCGAAGGCGATGCTGGTAGGGGCGTCCTGCACGGCCGAGCTGATCCAGGACGACCCGGCCGGGCTCGCGCAGGCCTTGAAGCTGCCGATCCCGGTGGTGCCGCTCGAGCTGCCGAGCTACCAGCGCAAGGAGAACTGGGGCGCGTCGGAGACCTTCTACCAGCTCGTTCGCGCACTGGCGGTGCGCCGTTCGCGCGACGACGCCGAGGCCAACACGCCGGTGGCCCGCGGACGACCGAGCTGCAACCTGCTCGGCCCGACGGCGCTGGGCTTCCGGCATCGGGATGATGTCCGCGAGGTCACGCGCCTGCTCGCGGCGCTGGGCATCGAGGTCAACGTGGTCGCGCCCTACGGGGCGACGCCAGCGGACCTCGCGCGGCTCGGCGACGCCGACTTCAACGTGGTGATGTATCCCGAGATCGCGGCCCAGGCCGCCGGCTGGATGTCACGCAACCTGGGCCTGCCGGCCACGCGCGTCGTGCCGATCGGGTACCAGGCGACGCGCGAGTTCATCCAGGAGGTCGCGGCCCTCGCCGCGGTGGATCCGCTGGTGACGCAGGCCGTGCTGTCCAGCGCCGAGCGCGATGGCACCGATGCCGCCAACCCGTCGCCCGCACGCGCGCCGTGGTACTCGCGCAGCGTCGACTCGACCTACCTGACGGGCAAGCGCGTCTTCGTGTTCGGCGACGCCACGCACGCGGTGGCCGCGGCGCGCGTGGCGCAGACCGAGCTCGGCTTCGAGGTGGTCGGCCTGGGCACCTACAGCCGCGAATTCGCGCGCGAGGTCCGCGAGGCGGCCAAGCTCTACGGCGTCGAGCCGCTGATCACCGACGACTACCTCGAGGTCGAGGCCCGCGTCGCCGAACTGCAGCCCGAGCTGGTGCTGGGCACGCAGATGGAGCGGCACATCGCCAAGCGCCTGGGCATCCCCTGCGCGGTGATCTCGGCACCGGTGCACGTGCAGGACTTCCCGGCGCGCTACTCGCCGCAGATGGGCTTCGAGGGCGCGAACGTGCTGTTCGACACCTGGGTCCACCCGCTGATGATGGGCCTGGAGGAGCACCTGCTGGGCATGTTCCGCGGCGACTTCGAGTTCCACGACGGCGCTGCGCCCTCGCACCTCGGGCGCAGCGGCGGCGTGCCGGTGGCCCGTCAGGCCGATACCGCCCCGGTCGCCGCACCCGACTTCGCCGCCGCCCCAGCCGCGGCCGTGGCGGCGGTCGGCAGCACCGAGACCCCGGTCGCGCTGGCCGAGCCCGCGACGTCGGTCGTCGCCGCCGCGCCCGTCATCTCCAACGCCACCCCAGCCGCGAACGGTGCGGTCTGGACCCAGGACGCCGAGTCCGAGCTGCGCAAGATCCCGTTCTTCGTGCGCGGCAAGGCACGTCGCAACACCGAGCGCTACGCGCTCGACCGCGGCGTGTCGACGATCACGGTCGAGACGCTCTACGATGCCAAGGCCTTCTTCAGCAGTCGTTGATCTCGCGGCTGCCCGTGCCGCGGCCGGCGAGCCCACCATGCAGGTGGTGCTCGTGACGATGGACAGCCACCTGCTGAGCGCGGCGGAGCGGGCTCGTCCCGCCCTTCAGCGACTCGTGCCGGGGCTGCGGTTCAGCGTGCACGCGGCGGCCGAGTGGGGCGACAGCCCCGCCCTGCTGCAGCAGTGCCTCGACGACATCGCGCAGGCCGACATCGTGGTCGTCACGATGCTCTTCATGGAGG
The DNA here is from genome assembly GCA_025458335.1 of Ideonella sp. Classification (GTDB taxonomy): domain Bacteria; phylum Pseudomonadota; class Gammaproteobacteria; order Burkholderiales; family Burkholderiaceae_C; genus JAIYCR01. Next base: position 3,910 of record JALOSQ010000094.1, on the reverse strand, counting down.
ACCACTTCACGCCCGTGCTGCCCGCGCTCAAGGCGCGCCGCGAGCAGTGCGACGCCATGGTGTGCTGCATGTCCGCGCCCGAAGTGACGCGCCTGACGCGGATGGGCAAGTTCGCGATGGACGGCTCCGGCGGCGGCGGTGCGATGGCCCTGCTGAAGAAGCTGCGCGCGAAGATGACGCAGTCCAAGGACGGCGAGCCGCGCAATCCCGCGAGCGCCGGCGCCAACCAGATGAAGATGCTGCGGCGGCTGCCGCAGATCCTGCGCTTCATCCCGGGCACCGCGCAGGACGTGCGCATCTACTTCCTGGTGCTGCAGTACTGGCTCGCGGGCTCGCAGGACAACGTGGCGGCCATGGTGCACCTGCTGGTCGACCGCTATGCGGCCGGGCCGAGGGCGGCGCTGCGCGGGCAGGCGAAGGTCGCCGCCCCGGTCGAGTACCCCGAGGTCGGCCTCTACCACCCGCGCATGGCCACGGCCACCGGACGGCTGTCCGACATGCCCGCAGACCTGCCCCGGGTGGCCACCAGCGGCACCCAGGGAACCGTCGGCGTGCTCGTGCTGCGCTCGTACCTGCTGGCCGGCAACACCGGCCACTACGACGGCGTGATCACGGCCCTTGAGGCCCGCGGCCTCAAGGTGCTGCCCGCCTTCGCCAGCGGCCTCGACGCCCGGCCGGCGGTGGAGCGCTTCTTCGTGAAGGACGGCGTGACGCAGGTCGACGCCGTCGTGTCGCTCACCGGCTTCTCGCTGGTGGGAGGCCCCGCCTACAACGACGCGCCGGCCGCCGAGGAGACCCTGGCACAGCTCGACGTGCCGTACCTGTCGGTGATGCCGGTGGAGTTCCAGACCCTCGAGCAGTGGGGCGGCTCCGAGCGCGGCCTGCTGCCGGTCGAGAGCACCATCATGGTCGCGATCCCCGAGCTCGACGGGGCCACCGCACCGATGGTCTACGGCGGTCGGACCTCGGCGAACGGCGAGGCCTGCCAGGGTTGCCAGAAGCACTGCACCTTCGACGGCGGCGCCGGGTCGCACGACATGCAAAGCTGCACCGAGCGCGCCGACATGCTCGCCGCGCGGGTGGCCAAGCTGGTGGCGCTGCGGCGCAGCGAACGGGCCGAGCGCCGCGTGGCGGCGGTGCTGTTCAACTTCCCGCCGAACGCCGGCAACACGGGCACTGCCGCCTACCTGTCGGTGTTCGAGTCGCTTCACAACACCCTGGCAGCGATGCAGCGCGCCGGCTACACGGTCGAGCTGCCCGCCACCGCCGACGACCTGCGCCAGCGGATCATCGAGGGCAACGCCAAGCGCTTCGGCGCCGACGCGAACGTGCACGTGCGCATCGCCGCCAGCGAGCACGTGCGGCGCGAGCGCTGGCTCAAGGAGATCGAAGCGCAGTGGGGGCCGGCGCCGGGCAAGCAGCTGTCCGACGGCGCCTCGGTGTTCGTGCTCGGCGAGCGCTTCGGCAACGTGTTCGTCGGCATCCAGCCGAGCATGGGCTACGAGGGCGACCCGATGCGCCTGCTGTTCGAGCGCGGCTTTGCGCCGACGCACGCGTTCTCGGCCTTCTACCGCTGGCTGCGCGAGGACTTCAAGGCCCATGCCGTGCTGCATTTCGGCACCCACGGGTCGCTGGAGTTCATGCCGGGCAAGCAAAGCGGCCTGTCCGGCGACTGCTGGCCCGAGCGCCTGATCGGCGACCTGCCCAACGTCTACCTGTACGCGTCGAACAACCCGAGCGAAGGCGCGATCGCCAAGCGGCGCGCCGCCGCCACGCTGGTCAGCTACCTCACGCCGCCGGTCGCGCAGGCCGGCCTGTACAAGGGCCTGGCCGACCTGAAGGTCTCGATCGAGCGCTGGCGCGGCCTTGCGCCGGAGGCCGATGCCGAGCGCGTCCAGCTCGGCCCGCTGCTGCGCAGCCAGGCCGAGGCGCTCGAGCTGCCGGCCGGCGACGACGACGCGTGGTCGGCCGACGCCGAGTCGCAGGTCCAGGCGCTGGCGGTCAAGCTGGCCGAGCTGGAGTCGACGCTGATCCCGTATGGCCTGCACGTGGTCGGCCGCGCGCCGTCCCGCGAGGAGCGGCGTGACCTGCTGGCGTCGGTTGCCGAGGCGGGCGCGTCTCTCGGCGGCCCCGATGCCTTCCGGCCGACGACCGCGATGGTCGAGGCGCTGGTCGACGGGGCCGCACCCGAGGACGTGCTGCGCGAGGCGGGCCTGCACGCGAGCGACGAGCGCGTCGCGGCGCTGACCGACCTGGCCCACACGGCGCGCCTGCTCGCCGAGGACCACGAACTCGCCGGCATCCTGCATGCGCTGGACGGCGGCTACCTCCGGCCGGCGCCGGGCGGCGACCTGCTGCACAACCCCAAGGTGTTGCCGACCGGGCGCAACCTGCACGGCTTCGACCCGTTCCGCATCCCCAGCGCGTTCGCCATCCGCGACGGCGCCCGCCAGGCGGAGAGGCTGCTCGCCCGCCACGCGGCCGACGGACACCCGTTCCCCGAGACCGTGGCCATCGTGCTGTGGGGCACCGACAACCTCAAGAGCGAGGGCGGCCCGATCGGCCAGGCCCTCGCGCTGATGGGCACCCGGCCTCGTTTCGACAGCTACGGCCGGCTCGCCGGCGCCGAGCTGATCCCGCTCGAGCAGCTCGGCCGCCCGCGCGTCGACGTGGTGATCACGCTGTCGGGCATCTTCCGCGACCTGCTGCCGCTGCAGATCAAGCTGCTGGCCGAGGCTGCGTTCCTGTGCGCATCGGCCGACGAGCCGGAGTCGATGAACTTCGTGCGCCGGCATGCGCTGGCCTACCAGCGCGAGCACGGCGGCGACCTCGAGACCGCGGCGCTGCGCGTGTTCGGCAACGCCGAGGGTGCGTACGGGGCCAACGTCGGCTCGCTCATCGACAACGGCCGCTGGGACGACGAGGACGAGCTGGCCGAGACCTACACCCGTCGAAAGGGCTTCGCCTACGGCCGCGGCGGCCGGCCGATGCAGCAGCCGGCGCTGCTGCAGTCGGCGCTGGCCGGCGTGCAGCTGGCCTACCAGAACCTCGACTCGGTCGAACTGGGCGTCACGACGGTCGACACCTACTTCGACACGCTGGGCGGCATCAGCCGCGCCGTTCAGCGCGCCAAGCGCGAGCGCGGCGACGCCGCCGAGGTGGCACCGGTCTACATCGGCGACCAGACCAAGGGCGACGGCACGGTGCGCACGCTGTCGGAGCAGGTCGCGCTGGAGACCCGCACGCGGATGCTCAACCCGAAGTGGTACGAGGGCATGCTGGCCCACGGCTACGAGGGCGTGCGCCAGATCGAGGTGCACCTGACCAACACCCTCGGCTGGTCGGCGACCACCGGCCAGGTGCAGCCCTGGGTCTACCAGCAGCTGACCCAGACCTTCCTGCTCGATCCCGAGATGCGCGCGCGGCTCGCGCGCCTGAATCCCACCGCATCGGCCAAGTTGGCCCACCGCCTGCTCGAAGCCCACGAGCGGCAGTACTGGCACCCGGACGAATCGATGCTCGAGGCGATGCGTCGCGCGGGCGAGGAACTCGAGGACCGGCTCGAAGGTGTATTCGTCGAAAAGGCAGCAGCATGATCGAAACCACTTCCCTTCCCTTCCCCACCGTGCTCAAGAAGCGCGACCCACGCGAGGACGGCGAGGGCAGCCTGCAGGTCCAGCTCGACCCGAACGTGAAGATCGGCAACGCCAAGGTGTTCGCGGTCTACGGCAAGGGCGGCATCGGCAAGAGCACGACCAGCTCGAACCTGTCGGTGGCGTTCAGCAAGATCGGCAAGCGGGTGCTGCAGATCGGCTGCGACCCCAAGCACGACAGCACCTTCACGCTGACCAAGAAGCTGATGCCCACCGTGATCGACGTGCTCGAGTCGGTCAACTTCCACCCCGAGGAG
>JALOSQ010000093.1 GCA_025458335.1 Ideonella sp. | reverse complement strand
GCGAAGATGGCCGCCTTGGCGTTGAGCGTGTCGAAGATGGTCTCGACCAGGAACAGGTCGACGCCGCCTTCGAGCAGGCCCTCGGCCTGCTCGCGATAGGCGTCGCGCAGCTGGTCGAAGCTGACGTTGCGCGCGCCCGGGTCGTTGACGTCGGGGCTGATGCTGGCCGTGCGCGGCGTCGGGCCCAGCGCGCCGGCGGCGAAACGCGGCCGCTGCGGGGTCGACGCGGCGTCACAGGCGGACCGCGCGATCCTCGCGGCGGCCACGTTCATCTCGCGAGCCAGGTGCGCGAGCCCGTAGTCCTCCTGGGCGATCGAGGTCGCCCCGAAGGTGTTGGTCTCGATGATGTCGGCCCCGGCGGCCAGGTAGGCGTCGTGGATGTCGCGGATGACCTGCGGCTGGGTGAGCACGAGCAGGTCGTTGTTGCCCTTCAGGTCGACCGGATGCTCGCGCAGCCGTTCGCCCCGGAATGCCGCTTCGTCGAGGCGCAGGCGTTGGATCATCGTGCCCATGGCGCCGTCGAGGATGACGATGCGCTGGCGGAGAATGCCGGGCAGCGCAGCCCCACGGGTGTACGGCGCGTCGTCCCGGGCCCGGCCAGCCGGGGAGGCGACCGCGGGTGCTGCTGTGGTCGGATTCATCGGTCGATTCTAGGAATGAAGCACCTCACCCCCAAGGAAGCCTGGGACTACCTGCAGGCCCGGCCCGACGCGCTCTTCCTGGACGTTCGCATGGAGATCGAGTACCTGTACGTGGGACATCCGCCCGGCGTGGTGCACATCCCCTGGTACGAGTATCCCGACATGCAGCCAGACCCAGCCGGCTTCGCCGAGCGGGTGCGCCGCGAGGCCGGCTCGACCGAGCGACCGGTCGTGCTGATCTGCCGTTCGGGACGGCGGACCGTCGAGGCCGGCGAGGCCCTGGAAGCGGCCGGCTTCGGCGAGGTGGTCAACGTGCTGCACGGCTTCGAGGGCGACCTGGATGCCGAGGATCACCGCGGCACGGTCAATGGGTGGCGCTTCGAGGGGCTGCCGTGGGCTCAACTGTGAGCGTGTCGTGACCGGAGACGCTGGTGTCGGCGAACAGTGAGGGGCGGAAGGCCAACGGCCGGGGACCGACCTCGTCCATCGCCCACAGCGCCAGCGCCTGGGCCGACATCGGCTTGGCGAACACGTAGCCCTGCAGCTCCTGGCAGCCGAGCGCACGCAGGATCCGGTGTTGCGCCTCGGTCTCGACGCCTTCGGCCACGACCTTGAGGCCCAGCGCGTGGGCCATCTTGACCACCGCGTCGACGATCGCGCGTGCGTCCTCGCTGGACTCGAGGTCCTGCACGAATCCCTGGTCGATCTTCAGTTCCTCGGCGGGCAGCTTGCGCAGCGAGGCCAGGCTCGAGTAGCCGGTGCCGAAGTCGTCGATCGAGATGTGAACGCCCAGGCGCGCCAGTCGTTCGAACAGCTGGCGCGTGGCGGCCGTGTCGTCCATCGCGGCCGTCTCGGTGATCTCGCAGGTGAGCAGGCGTGGGTTGACCTTGTGCCTGGACAGGGCCTCGGCAATCCGGTCGACGAGGTCGTCCTGGCGCATCTGGTGCACCGACAGGTTGATCGCCACGCGCATGCGCAGCCCCTGGTCGCGCCAGGCCCGCGCCTGGCGACAGGCCTCGTCGATCAGCCAGTCGCCGAGCGACCGGATCAGGCCGAATCGCTCGGCGATCGGGATGAACACCGCCGGACTGACGAGGCCCCGCTTCGGGTGGTTCCAGCGCATCAGCGCCTCGGCCCCGGTGACCTCGCCGGTCGGCGCGTGCACCTTGGGCTGGTAGTACAGCTCCAGCTGCTGGTCCTCGATGGCCACACGCAGGTCGCGCAGCAGCTCGACCTGCTCGCGCGCACCGCTGGCCATGTGCGGCTCGAAGAAGCAGTAGGTGCTGCCGCCGCTTCGCTTGGCGGCCTGCATGGCTGCCTCGGCGCGGGAGACGAGGGTGGTGGCGGCCCCGTGATCCGGATAGCGTGCGATCCCGATCGAGCAGCCGATCACCAGCTCGCGGCCTTCGACCGTCACGGGCTTCTGCAGGGTCTCGAGGACTTCGGTGGCCAGGCGGCCGAGCGAATCGCGAGCGGCGTCACTCTCGACGAGCACGAGGAACTTATCGCCGTTCAGGCGGGCCACCAACTCGCGCACGGGCACGAGCGCCCGCAAGCGAAGGGCGAGTTCCTGCAGCAGTCGGTCACCGACCCCGTGACCGAGTGACTCGTTGATCGGCTTGAAGCCGTCGAGGTCGACGTAGAGCAGCCCGACCGCCCCCTGGACCCTGGCGTCGGCCGCGAGGACCGCGGTGGCAAGTCGGTCCTCGAGCAGGCTGCGATTGGCCAGATCGGTCAACGCGTCCGTCGAGGCCGCACGCCGAAGGTCGGCACGGGCCTTGCGCACGCGGGCCCGCCCACGTGCATCGAGCCACAGTGCCAGCGTCACGACTGCCAGCACGCAGGCCAGCCCGACCGACGCCAGGAGCGTCAGTTCCCCGGGGGCAACGCCACCGGCAACGGTATCGCGGTCCAGCAGAGCTGGCCCCGCCCCGATCCCGAACGCCTGCGCGGCGACCAGCCCGCCGCCGGCACTGAACGCGGCCGCGACGCGCATCGCCGTCGCCGCCATGCCGTCGCGCGACTCGACCCGGCGAGCCAGCAGCAGCGCCGCCACGGCGCCCGCCAGGGCGGCGCCCACGCCGAGCACCAGCGCCGGCCAGGCTGCTGCGCCCACTCCCGGCCCGAACAGGCTGTCGCGCTGCGCGACCACCACCGGGCCGACCGACGCCACCAGAGCACCGGCGGCGACGAAGGGCAGGCCAGCGCCGGTACCGAGATTCGACGACGCGGCCACGCAGCTGACCAGCGCCCCGACCAGCGCGACCAGCGCAGCCACGACCAGGGCGCTGGCCGCGTAGCCCTCGACCGCGCCGGCCGGCGTGCCGGCCAACAGCAGCACGTGCGTGGACCACAGCGCGACCCCGCCCACCGCCGCGGCGCCGATCCGTGCGGCCACGCCAGGGCCGGCCGACAACGCCGGCGCCCGGCGCAGGATCTCGAGGAGCAACGCCGTCGCCCACGCCACGAGCGCCACCGCCAGCACGAGGCGCCATGCCTCATGGTCGATCATCGCGAGGACTGGGGACATGTCGATGCGTGCAAGGGTTCACGAAAGGCGCGCCTGTCGAGGCCAGCCCGTGTTCCCTTATCGGAGTTCGCGCGCGGTCCTTGAATCTGGCACGCGCGTCAGCCCTCGCGAACGAAGCCGATGCCGCGTCGCTCGCGCACCCCTGGCTTGACGCGGTGCTCCGACTCGAGCTGCGAGATGAACTCGTCGGGGTCGAAGGGCTCGCCGAGGATGTCGACCTGCCGTCGCACCGCGGCGAAGTCGCCGGGCGCGAGGGCGTCGAGCACGGCCAGGCGCCGGCGCTGCTCGGCCGTCAGGGCCTCGGCCACGCCGTCCAGGGCCTCGGCGACGAACATGCGCTCGCGCTGCTCGCGGGTGAGGGGGTGGAAGCGGATCTTGAAGGTGAAGCGCCGCAGCGCGGCTTCGTCCAGGTCCTCGAACAGGTTGGTGGTGCAGATGAACACGCCGCCGAACCGCTCCATGCCCTGCAGCATCTCGTTGGTCTCGCTGACCTCGTGGTGCCGCTCGGCGCGCCGCCGGCTGCGCAGGAAGCTGTCGGCCTCGTCGAGCAGCAGCACCGCGCCATCGTGCGTGGCGTCGGCGAACATCCGGGCCATGTTCTGCTCGGTCTCGCCGACGTACTTGCTCATCAGGTCGCTGGCCTGGCGAATCAGCAACGGCCGCTCGAGCGCCAGCGCCAGGTGCTCGGCGAGCGCCGTCTTGCCGGTCCCCGGAGGTCCGTGGAAGCACAGGGTGCCGTGGGTGCGCCGGCGCAGTGCCTCGACGATGCGCGGAATCTCGAAGCGGCACTCCACGTTCAGCAGCGAAAGGTCGTAACGCGTCACGACGCGGCGCGCGCCCCGCTCTGGCCCACCCGCCGTCCCGAGCGCCTTGTCGGCGTGGGCGAGCTGGCGCTCGAGCAGCGCCTCCAGGCGCGCGGCCCCGTCGCCCGCGGCGCCACCCTCGGCGCCGGCGAGGCGGGCGAACCGGACGGCGGTGCGGATCTGCGCGGGCGTCAGGCCCTTGCGCTCGGCCAGCCGGGCCACGAGCGCTTCGCCGGCCGGCACGCCAGCCAAGGCGCGCCGCACCAGCGCCTCGCGCGCGCCGGGCGGCGGGCTGCGCAGTTCGAGGTGGTACTGGAAGCGCCGCCGGAACGCGGGGTCGATCTGCTCGATGCGGTTGGTGATCCAGATCACCGGCACCGGGTTGCTCTCGAGGATCTGGTTGACCCAGGCCTTGCCGCTCACGCTGCCGCTGGGCAAGCCGTCGCCGGTGTCGAGCCGGGCGATGAGCTGCGCCGCATCGCTCGTGATCGGGGGGAACACGTCCTCGACCTCGTCGAACAACAGCGCCACGTTCTCGCTGCCCTTGAGGAACACCTGGCTGATCTGCATCGAGCGGTAGCGGTCACGCCCGGACAGGCTGTTGCCGTCCCGGTCGGCGTACTCGACCTCGTAGAGGCGGAGTCCGGCCGCCTCGGCCACCACCCGAGCCAGCTCGGTCTTGCCCGTGCCCGGCGGGCCGTACAGCAGGATGTTGACGCCGGGCTCCTTGAGCGCAACCGCTCGGCGCAGCAGGGCGCGCAGGACCTCGACCTCGTCGGCGACGAAATCGAAATCGGCCGGCGCGAGCGACGCCGGGGCCGCCGGCCGGGTGAACACCGCCATCAGCTCGGCCGGCCCCTCGTACTGGCGCATCAACACCGGCGGCAGCTGCTCGCTGACCTTCATCAGGTCGGCGATGTCGGTGATGTTGTGCTCCGAGATCAGGTTCTCGACCATCCCGATGCGCTCGAGCCGCGACCCGGCCCGCAGCGCCTCCGCCACGTCGCGCTCGTCGACCCCGGCAACCACGGCGATCGCGGCGTAGGCCTCCTGCGCGTTGGCCACCTTGAACTCCACGAGCAGCCCGCGCAGGTCGCGCTGGTAGCGCGCGAGGGTGCCGTACAAGAGCAGCGCGCGCTCGGCGGGGTTGAGCTGCAGCAGGCCGGCGAGCGCGTCGATGTTCTTCTCGACCAGGGTCGACTCGCGCCGCAGGCTGCGCTCGATCCAGTCGACGGTGGCCCCGAGCACCAGCATCACGTCCTTGGGCGCGTCCTTGACGTACTCGTCGAGATAGAAGAAGAGCGTGCCCTCCTCGTAGGCACCGCGCCAGGCCCCGTGGCGCTCGATGAATTCGGCGGCCTCCAACGCCTCGTGGCCACGCCAGGCCTCTTGGCCGCGGCAGCGCTGGCCCAGGAACGAACGCAGGCGCCGCAGCACCGGCAGCGGCCACACGAGGTGGCGGCCCGTGAACGACAGCAGGCTGTTCCAGTCGCGACGGAGATTGAACCGCGAGGGCGAGCGGGTGGCCAGTGCGAGCACGAAGTGCGTGCACAGGCGGTCGAGCAGAGGCGCTTGGCGCAGTCCGGGCGACAGGGCGACGTCTGCCTCGGCAGGCAGCCGCGTCGTGGAGGTCTTGCGGGGCATCGGGTCCTCCGTGCAGCCCGCTCGGCTGCGCCCCCATGTTGACCCAGGGGCGGGCGGCCGGCAAGGCGGCCGCGCCCGGGGCCCGGACCCGTCAGTGCATCACGATCGGGTGCTGCACGAGCGCCGCGAAGCGCCCGATGTAGTCATCGAGGTCCTCCTCGGACGACTCGGCCCGCGCCAGCGCCTCGACACCGTCCCGGAACGACCGGGCCAGGGCCCCCTCGAGGAAGATCTCCTTGCGGGCGAACTTGTCGACGATCTCGTAGCCGCCACGGCGCTCGCCGGCGTCGTCCCCGCTGGCGGAGGGACTGGCGACGCCGACGGCCGGCGGCAGCTCGATCTGCACCACGACGAACTGGTCGGAGTTGTAGAGCATTTGCATGGTCGACCTCCTGAGCTCCGCATCTGCGCCCAGCCGCCGTCGTTTCAAGGGGCTGTCGGCAGCTCGCGGGGCCCGCGGGGCCGGGTCACGGCCGCAGGACGAGGTCCAGCACGTCGTCTTCGCGGCCGCTGGTCAGCCGGGCGCGCACCGGCAGGTAGCCCCGCTCCGGATCGAGCCAGACCTCGACGCGGGTGTCGTACGGTTCCCGGGGCAGGCGCTGCAGCTTCACCGTGGTCACCGCGGTTCCGGCCAACTCGAGCGGCTGGACCCCCTTGGAACGGAAGGTCCAGACGTCGCCGTCGCCGCGGGCGCCGCTCACCCACATCGAAATCGTCGCCGCCTCGGCAATCGCCTCGGGACGCGCTCGCGCGATCGCGGCGATCTGCAGCATCCAGCTGAGCCGGTCCTGCGCGCCGGGAACCAGCGGGTGCTCGATCGACGGCCCGGAGTAGCTCACCTTGCCCGCCTCGCGCTGGAAGTTCGCCGCCTGCCGGCTGCCCGTGCGCCGCCGGTCGACGTAACGGTCCGGCGCGAGCCCGGCGCGATCGAACCGGCCCTCGCTGGACCACTCCAGCACCGTGAGGCCGGCGATGCGACCCTCCAGCCTCGCCGAGTACCGGTCGCCTTCGGGGCGCCATGACAGCGCGCCCGTGCCGCTGAACATCCCACGGCGCAGGTCGTAGGTCAGCAGAGCCGGCGGCGGAATGCGGGTCGGGTACACGGGCACCTCGGGCGCACGAGGCGGCCCCGGCTCGATCGACGGAACCGGGATCCCCGCGCCGCGACTCGGCACGGCCGACGCGAGGGTGACGGCCGCGAGGCCTCCGTCGGACGACATGCCCGGCGTGTCGTCCGGTTCCCCGTCCGGCATCGAGGGCGTGGTCGGGGCTGCCGGCGCGACGACCGAGCCGCCGGGTGATGGCGGGGCGGGGTGTGGGGCACGCGGCGGCGCGGCCGGGCCCTTGTTGGGCGAGACCCGCGCTGGGGTCGGATCGAGCGGCTCCGGTGTCGCGCCGGACGATGGGTCGATGGGCGTGGGTCGCAGGCCGATCAGGACCAGCGCGACACCCGACGCCTCGTGTGCGGGACGCGCGCCAGGGGTCGGGGGGTCGGGGACGGCCGCACGGACCGCCGCCCACCCGAGCGCGGCATGCCCGGCCAGCACCAGCGCCACCAGCCCCGCGGCCCGTCGGGCGTCAAGCGTGGCCAACCGCCGCGTGGCGGGAACGGCCGGATCGACGACAAGCTGGGTGGGCAACGGTGACGAACGCACGGGCCGCACAATAGCCCGGCTTCCCTCAACGCACGACCCCCCTCGGGGGCACACCGGCGGGGCTGCCCCCTGCCGACCCGCCGCACGCCCATGAAACTCGCCACGATCCGCGACGGATCACGGGACGGTCATCTGGTGGTCGTCTCGCGCGACGGGTCCCTGGCCCACTTCGCCGGCGGCACCGCGTCCTGCCTCGCCCGGGTGCTCGACGACTGGGGGTTCCTGTCGCCGCAGCTCGAGGACCTCTCGGCAACGCTGTCGCTCGGCAAGGCACGGCATGCCTTCGGCTACGAGGCCGCCCGGGGCCTGGCGGTGCTGCCCCGGCCCCGGGGCCTGACCCGCTGGCGAGCCGGCGTGGCCGAGCCGGGCTCGCCCGGGGCCGATCGCCTGGTGGGCGGTCGGGAGCGCGCGGCCGTCACCCCCACCGCGGCGCGGGTCGGCTGGGCCGTGATCACGGGCGACATCCCGGCCGGCGCGGACCCCGGCGCGGCCCTGGACGGCGTTCGCTTGATGACCCTGGCCGTCGACTGGCACGCCTGGCCCGACGGCGACACCGACGTCGCCGAGCCGATCGCCACCGGCCTGGGCCCGATTGCCGCGACCCCCGACGAGCTGGGGCCGGACTGGCAGGCCGGCCGCCTTCAGCGGCCGCTGCGGCTCGTGGCTGATCCCGCCGCCGGTGTGCAGCACCTGCCGGTCACGGTGGACTTCGGCGCTGCCCTGGCGCGATGCGCCGCACACCGGCCCGTGCCGGCCGGCCACGTGGTGATCGGGTGGGCCGACGTCGCGGCCTTGCGCCCGGCGCCCGGCGGGGCGCGCGTCGGATGGAGGGGCGCGGACGGCACGGAGCCGTGCGGCGAGATCGAGGTGTTCGCCGCCAGCGACTCGCCGCCACCACTCGAGCCCCCGGGGCCACGCTGACCCCCACGGCACGCAGCCGCGGGCTTGTCCGGGGCGTGCGCGGCGGCCCAGCCGACCACAATCGACCGGCGCCGCCCGGGAAGCCGTCCAGGCGGCGCGCCCAGCCCGCCCGTTTGGCACGCGCGGGCCCTGCCGCCCGATGCCCGAGGAGGCGATTCCCGGCATCGGCCAGTGGGTCGCGCCCACGCTCGACCCCGAGGAACTCGAGAAGCGCATCGAGGAGCTGCGCACCGTGCAGTTCTGGCTGGAGCAGAACGCCCGCATGCTCGGCGCGACGATCCAGGCCCTCGAGGTCCAGCGCATGACCTTGTCCACGCTCAAGACGATGAACGTGCAGATGGCGGACCTGCGGGAGTCGATGCGCCTGAAGCTGCCCGAGGCGCCAGCCTCTTCGACGCACGCCGATGCCGACCCGCCCAGCCCGGCCCCGGCACCCGCCCGCTCCGCGCGCTCCGGGGGAGCTCGACGCAAGGCGGCGCAGGCGGCGGCGATGCCGAACGTCGTCGACCCGATGCAGTGGTGGTCGGCCCTCACGAAGCAGTTCTCCCAGGTGGCGGCGACCGCGATGAAGGACACCGCCACCGACGCGGCGCGCAACCTCGCCGGCACGATGGTCAAGCAGTCGTTCGACGCGGCAAGCCAGACCCTGCGCAAGGCGGCCGAGGTGCCGGGCAAGGTGGCACGCAGCGTGTCCGCGCCGAGCGCCGGCGTCGCGGCCGCCCCCCGTCGCAAGGCG
>JALOSQ010000092.1 GCA_025458335.1 Ideonella sp. | reverse complement strand
CCGCAGGCGGGCCCCAACACGATGACAATCCACTCACGCCGCCCATTGTGAGCCGGCGCCCGTCCTCCCTGACATCCTTGCCGGCCCGCCGGTCCCATGTCCCAGCTGCCGACGACCCGTCCACCACCCTCCCGCACGCCCCGCGCCCAGCTGCCGGAACGGCTGGCCTACACCGGCGTGGCGGTCGGGGCGTCGCTCGCGATCACCGCGGTCTTTTCGGTCCTGCTGAACGGCGCCGTGCTGCCGAGCTTCCTGCTGACCGGATTCGCCTGCTCGCTGATCGTGGCCTGGTTCATGACCGGGCAGGTCCAGCGTGCCCAGCAGGCCGAGTTGACCGCGTCGCTTCAAGACGCGCAGTTGCGAGCCCACGAGGAGCGCATCGAGTCGCTTCGCGCCGTCATGCGCGAGGTCAATCACCACGTCAACAACCTCGCCAACAACCTGCAGCTGGTGGACCTGGAGTACTCGCGGTCGGGCCAGCTCACGCCGGGCACCCTCGAGCAGCTGAAGGCGGCGATCACCTCGACCTCGGACGCCATGCGGGCACTCAACCGAAACGCCCACGAGGGCGATGCCGCGCCGTCGCCCCCCGGAGACCACGTCGCGGCCCGTCGGGACCGCGCCGTCCCTTGAGTCCGATCAACGGCGGCACCCGGCGCGCGCGCAGCATGACCGCGAGCCCCGTTGCGGGCAGCCCGAGGAGCGCTGCGCATGACCCACCAATCCCAGGACGACGGCCACTGGCTCGTCGTGGCCAACGGGTCTCGTGCACGCATCCTCGCTGAAGCCGCGGAGACCGGTGGGTTCCGGCACGTCGCCGATCTCGTCCACCCGCGGTCCCGGCAAAAGGGCATCGAGCTGGCCGAAGGGCGCGGGGATGATCGTCCGGGCCACATGCACGGGACCGGACACGGTCCGGGCGGTGCGGCCTACGAGCCCCGAACCAGCGCACGCGAGCGCGAGCACGACCGCTTTGCCCGCGAGGTGGCCGATGCGGTGAACCGCGGCGTCGCGGCCGGGGCGTGCCGCACGCTGACCCTCGTCGCGTCCGACCCGGCCCTCGGCGAGATCAAGGCCCACCTGAGCCACGAAGCGCATAGGCGGCTCGAGCGCACCGTGGCGCACGACTACACCGCATTGCGCGAGAACGAGTTGGCTCGGCGGCTGGGCCTCTCCGCCGAGCCGGATTGAAGACGCGCAAGGCGAGCCTGCTCGCGGTCGATCACTCAGGCGGCAGTCGCGGCGCCGCAGGGCTGCCGGCCGGCTCGCCGGTATCGGGATCGATCCATTCCGCGATGCCGATCTCGGACTCGGCCTCCCGCAGCGTCTCGCCGACCTCGGGAGCTTCGTCATCGCCTCGGTCGCGGTCCGCTCGAGCCTCCTCGAGCGTCGAAAAGGGCCCGAACTCCTGCCGGCCGTCGGGCGCGATCCAGTAGAAGCCGTCCGGGCGCTCGATGATCGGCGACGGGACTTCGACGTCCGCTTCATGCGGCGCAATCGCCGCGGCCGAGCCGATCAGTCGCCTCGAAGGTTTCCTCGCGGTCATGTCATCGCCTCTGTGGTGTTGCAGCCTAATCGGTGCGACTCCGCCTGACCGCGACGGCAGGCTTGGCGATTGAGCACACTCAACTCGAGGCTGGTGGGCGCGTCGGGCAGCGGTTCGTCGCTCGCGGGACCGCCCGACGTGGTCGAGGTTCCAAGGCGCCTGGGCGCCGGGCGACCGCGACTCCGTCCACGTCTCGCGGAGCCGGAGTTCCGGCCTTGGGCGTGGCACACCAGCCTGATCGGCACACGCCATCACGCTCAAGCGTCGCGGCAGGCGTCCAGGATCTGGTCGGCCGTGGCCGTGTCGCTCGCCCGTGCCAGCACCACGGCTCCGACGAGCATGGCCAGTTCGCGACAGGCCGCCCGTTGGCGCTGCTCCTCCGACCCGCGTTGCGCGCGGGCCATGGCGTCGACGATGCGCCGCAGCCCGTTGGAGAAACCGTCACGAACATCCTGTGATCCCCTGGCAACGTCTGACGCCAGTGCAGGCATCGGGCAACCCCGTCCCGCATGAGCGACATGCTCTGCCGACAGGTACAAGCGCCGGTACTCGTCGGCGGCACGGCGCGGGGAGTCGCTCAGCTGCTGACGTTCGAACGGCTCGATGAACTCCTCGAAGGCTCGGCGCAGCGCCGCGACGACGAGCTCGTCCTTGTCGCGGAAATGCCGGTAGAAGCCGCCGTGGGTCAGGCCTGCCTCCTTCATTGCATCCGCGACGCTCACCCGGTCGACCCCGCGTTCTCGCATCAGGCGCGAGGCGCCCTCCACGATCCGGCGATGACCCTCTGCCATCTGCTCTCGGCTGACACGCATGCGAAGCCTCGTGACACTTGACAGCTTTGATTATGCCAATCATCATTTGGCGTACAGTCATCATCTAAACGGGCCCGTCGGGTTCGATGGATGGCATGGCCGTCAATCGATGCATGGAGTCGGAAATGCACAAGGCATCTGCGAAGTTCCTGGTCATGGGCGCCACGGGAAAGACCGGGCGCGCCGTGGTCGAGGCCCTGCGAGGCCAGGACTGGCCCGTCCGGGCCGTTGTCCATCGGGTGGACGCCCGCAGCGATTCGCTCGCACGCCTGGGCGCCGAAATCTGCGTGGCGGACCTCCACGACGCCGAGCAGCTCACCCGTGCCGCCCAGGGCACCCAACGAGCCTACTTCGTGCCGCCCTTCCAGCCGCACGCGACTCAAGCGGCCGCTGCGTTCGCGATCGCCGCGCGCGAGGCACGGCTGGAGGTCATCGTGCAGCTGAGCCAGTGGCTGTCACACCCTCGCCATCCCTCGATCATGACGCGTGAAACCTGGCTGACGGACCAGCTGCTCGCGATGATTCCCGGGGTGTCCCATGTGATCGTCAATCCCGGCATGTTTGCCGACAACTTCCTGCGGACCATCGACTTCGCGTCGCTGCTCGGCGTCTTTCCGGTGCTGACGGGTGACAGCCAAAGCGCGCCCGTCTCCAACGAAGACATCGGCCGTGTCGTCGCGGCACTCCTGGTGAACCCGCGGGGCCATGAGGGCCGTCGCCACCGACCGACCGGACCCGCCTTGCTGTCCGGCCGCGACATGGCCGCGATCCTGTCCCGCGTCCTCGGACACCCGGTGCGGGCTGTGGATCTTCCGTTCTGGCTCTTCTCAAAAGCCGCCAGGCAATCGGGCGCGAGTCTCCACGAGGTGTACAACTATCGCGAATACGTTCGCGACCACCGGGCGGGCGCCTTTTCGATGGGCGGCGGGATCACCTCCGTCGTCGCGGACCTCACCGGCCAGCCCGCCGAGGACTTCGAGACCATCGCCCGGCGATATGCGGCCCTGCCCTTGGCGAGGCCGACCGCAGGCCGTCGTGTCGCCGCGCTGGCACGCATGCTCGCCTTGCCACTGGCACCGGGCCATGATCTCGAGGCGCATGAACGCGCGATGCAATTCCCCCGGCCGGAGCCGCTCTCTCTCGCGAGCGAAGATCTGGCCTGGAAGATCGAGCACGGCGTGCTGCCGGCCACCGCGACGCTCGCGTCGAACGCCGCGGCAAGGACAGCGACCCCAACGCGGGAGCCCCTGCATGCCTAGGCTCGAGGCCCGCGTGCCACCCCCGGTCCTGCTGGCCCTCATCGCCACCGCCATGTGGATGGCCTCGAGCGTGCCACCCCACTGGACCCTGTTGCCGCTCTCGCCGTGGGCCCTGCCTCTCGCGCTGTTCGCTGTGGGGCTGGCCATCAACGCCGCCGGGTTCCGGGCCATCCGCAAGGCGGGCTCCACGATCGACCCGACCCGGCCCGAGTCGGCGTCCTCGCTCGTCGTGACGGGCCCCTTCCGCATAAGCCGCAACCCCATGTACCTCGGGTTCACGGTCATGCTGCTGGCGTGGGCCGCCTACCTGCAGTCGCTGTGGACTCTCGCGGGCCCGGTCCTCTTCGTCGCTTACGTGGACCGCCTGCAGATCGTTCCGGAGGAACATGCATTACGCCGGAAGTTCGGGGCCGACTTCGACCGCTATGCGGCCCACGTCCGGCGCTGGCTGTGAGCACCTCGTCCGAGGGCCGTGCGGCGCGGAGGCCAGCCTCCCTCAGGCTGCTCGTGCGAGCGCCGCTTCCAAGGTCAATCCATCTGCAAGCCCAGCTCCTTGGCCTTCTGCGGCAGCACCGCGAGCTCGCGCTGGATCACCTCGTTGAAGGCCGCAATGGTGTTGCCGGTGGACGGGGCCACGCCGCCGAGCTCGTTCAGGCGGCGGCGGAACTCGGGCTCCGCGACGATCGCCGCAACCTTCTCGTTGAGCAGCTGCACGATCGCCGGCGGCGTCCTCGCCGGCGCGACCAGCCCGAACCACATGTCGAAGTCCACCCCGCCGCGCAGGCCCTGCTCGGTGAGGGTGGGCAGGTCGGGCCAGAGCTCGGAGCGCGTGGCGCGCAGCTGACCGAGTGCCTTGAGCTTGCCGCCCTGGATCTGGGCGCGTGCGTCGGCGGTGCCGAGCAGCCCCCAGCGCACCTCGTTCGACAGAAGCGCCTGCACCAGCGGCGCCCCGCCCCGGTAGGGCACGTGGGTGAAGTTGCCGTCTGCCGCCGCGTTCACGAGCTCGGACGCGACGTGCGAGATGCCCCCCGCGCCGGTCGAGCCGTACGGCAGGCCGCCCTTGCCCGCCGCCTTGCCCGCGGCGACGAGGTCCTGCATCGACTTCCAGGGGGACTCCAGCGGCACCACCAGCACCAGCGGTGCCAGCGAGATGCGCGCGATCGGCGCGACGTCGGCCGCGGTGAAGCCGGCCTGCTTGTAGGTCGTGGGGTTGATCGACAGCATGCCGGTCAGGCTCATCGCAAGCGTATGGCCGTCGGCCGGGCTCTGCAGCAGCGAGTTCATGCCGAGGTTGCCGCTGGCGCCGGGCCGGTTCTCGACCACGACGTTCTGCTTGAGCTCCTCCTGCAGGCGAGGCGCGACGAGGCGCGCGGCGACGTCGGTGGCGCCGCCTGCCGGATACGGAACGATGATGCGGATCGGCTTGCTCGGATAGCCAGCCGCGGACTGGGCCAGGGCGGGCATCGCGGCGGCGAGGGCCGAGCCGATCAGGGCGGCGCCAGCCTGGCGGCGGTTGATGGTCATGCGTGTCTCCTCGGAAAAGGTTCGGCGTTGCGGGAATGAGCGGGTCACGGCTCGGTCACGGGGGAGGCGTGCCGACCTCGTAGTGCGCCTGTCGCTGCTCGAGCACCTGCCAGCCGATCAGCTCCTTGAAGGCCGCCATCGTGGTGCGGCCGCACGGCAGGTCGTCGAAGGGCTCGCCGCGGCGGTGCGCCAGCGCGGCAAGGTTGGTCTGCACGGCGTGCACCGTGCTCATCAGGGTGACCAACGGGTAGGTGGCAAAGGCGGCCACCGTCTCGATCCGCGTCCGGTCGAGCGCGGCCATCCAGGTGCCCTCCATCAGCTGGAGCGACAACGGCCGGCCGCAGGCCTCGCGCAGCTGGACGAGCTCCACGTAGGAGCCGAAGGTGCGCGAGATCGGCTGGATGAGGTCGGCGCCGGCCTCGGCGTAATGGGCGGCCCGCTCGATCGCCTCGTGCGGGTCGAGCGCGTCCGTGCGCGCGACGATCAGCAGGTCCGGGTCGCGCCGCGCGTCGACGGCTGCGCGGATCTTGGCCACAGCGTCGGCGATCGGCAGCACCACCGGCGCGGACGCCGCGGCCGGGCAGCGCTTGGGGCTTGCCTGATCCTCGAGCGAGAGCGCGGCCACGCCGGCCTTCTCGAGGGCCCGAACCGTTCGCGCCACGTTGAGCACGTTGCCGTAGCCCGTGTCGGCGTCGGCGAAGATCGGCTTGCGGACGATGTCGGCGATGCGGTCGACCACGCCCACGTTCTCGCTGAGCGTGTACAGCTCCATGTCGGGCTGCCCGAGCAGCGACGCGGAGACCCCGAAGCCCGTGGTGAACACGCCGTCGAAGGGTGACTGGTCGACCAGCAGGGCCGTGAGCGCATCCTGCGCACCGGCGAACCACACGGTGCTGCCGGTGTCGACACGGCGCCGCAGCTGCTGCCGCGCGAGCGTCATGGGGGTGCTCCTTTCGAGCGGGCCAGGCGTTGCTTGAGGTAAGGAATGAGGCCGCCGGCCTCGAGCGTCTCGCGCTCGGCCGCCGCCAGGGGCTCGATCGGCAGGGTGCGACCGCTGCCGAGGTGCCGCACGGCGGCCGCGGCCCAGTCGACCTCGATCTCGTCGCCGCGCTGCGCCGCGGCCACGATGCCCGGACAGGTCACGAGCGGGAACCCCATGCTGATTTCGCCGCGGAAGAAGCCCGGCGAGAACGACTCGGCCACCACCCCGGCGATGCCCAGGTGGCGCATGGCCTTCATTGCGGGGTAGTGCGGGTGCCCGTAGCCGAAGTTGCGCCCGCCCACCAGCAGGTCGCCCCGCTGCACGGTACCGGCAAAGTCCGGCGCACGGTCGGCCATCGCGAGCTTGGCGAGCTCGCTCACGTCGGTGATCTTGATGTTGCGGATGCCGACGATGAGGTCGATGTCGAAATCGTCCTCATCGAACACCCAGGCCACGCGGCCGCGCAGGTTCGGCAGGCTCATCGCGCACCCGCGAGATAGGGGCGCGGGTCGGCGATGCGGCCCTCGATGGCCGAGGCCGCGACGACCGCTGCGTTGCAGATGTAGATCTCGCTGTCGACGCTGCCCATGCGCCCGGGCGTGTTGAGCGTGCCGGTGGAGACGGCGCGCTGGCCATCGGCCATCGTGGCGATGCGGCCGTAGCAGTAGTCGCAGGTCGGCGAGCTGACGAACGCACCGGCCTCGACCAGCGTCTCGATCAGGCCCTCGCGCGCCGCCTGCGCCATGATGGCCTGCGAGGTCGGCACCACGTTGAGCTGGAAGCCAGGCTTCACCTGCCGGCCGCGCAGCACCTCGGCCGCAACGCGCAGGTCTTCGAGCCGCCCGCTTGCGCAGGAGCCCAGGTAGCCCGTGTGCACCTCGAGGCCGACATGGTCCTTCAGGTCGCGCGTGTTCGCCGGGCTCGGAGGCACGACGACGATCGGCTCGAGCGCCGAGACATCGACCGTGACGACGCGCTCGTACACGGCGTCCGGGTCGGGGTGCACGGGCTCGAGGTCGAGCTTCGCGCGGTCGCGGGTCCACTCGAGCGTGCGTGCATCCGGCGCGATCAGCATCGTGCTGGCACCCAGGAACATCGCCTGGCCGCAGATCGTCTGCCGGCCCTCGAGGCTCATCGCGTCGATCACCGGGCCGGCGAGCTCGACGGCCTTGAAGGCGCACGACGACGGGCCCATCACCCGCACCAGGTGATGGAACACGTCGCGGGCCATCACGCCCGGTTGCAGGGTGCCGGTAACGACGATCTTCACGGTCGGCGGCACGCGCAGCGCCATCGTCTCGGAGACGTAGGCCTCGAGCACGCCCTTGCGCGCGCCGAAGGCGTAGACGCCGAACGCCCCGAGTTGGCTGACGTGGCCATCGAAATGCACCACGAACGCCCCCGGCGTCGCGTAGCCGAGTTCGGCCGACACCTGATGCCCGATGCCCTTGCGCTCGTGCACCGGGACCCCCTGCGCCGCGCCCCAGGCCCGCGTGCCGCGGTGGAGTTCTTCCTCCTTGGGGCTGGCGGCCGGGACCATGTGGTCGATGAACAGCACGAAGCGTTCAGGCTTCGACACCCGATCGACGCCGAACTCCTCGCGTGCCTCGCGGAAGAACACGTCGGTGTAGCCCGGGAAGTCGTAGCTGATGACGAAGTCGGGGCGCGCCTCGACCTCGTCGCCAGGGCGCACGTGATCCCGCCCGGCGGCGCGCGCCAGGATCTTCTCGGTCATCGTCTGCGGGATACGGGGCGCTACCATTGCCACTATGTGGGAACCGACTGCCGAATGCGGACGCTGAAATTGAATGTCTGCTGTCGGCTCGTTGCTTGCGGGGGAACCCGCGTTTCTTCCGAATGGTGGGAGCCAATGCGCCTCTCCGGACGATCGTGCGATGCAAGGCAGCCATGACGACCCGACGCTCGAACGGGGCTGAGGCGCGCTCGGGCACCCAGAGCATCGAGCGCGTGGTCGGCTTGCTGCGAGTGGTGGCCTCGCGCGGGCGCAGCGGCATGCGTCTCGGCGACGTGACGGCGGCCACCGGCCTGCCGAATTCGACCTGCCACCGCATGCTGCAGCGGCTCGAGGCGGAGGGCATGGTCGAGCGCCACCCGGTCACGCGCAAGTACCTCCTTGGCCCCCTGTTGCACGAACTTGGATTGCTGGCCCGCCCGCGTGTGCACCTGGCCCCGCTGTGCGAGGACGCCATGGCCGCGCTCGCCGAGCACACGCAAGACACGGTCTACCTCAGCGAGCGCCGGGGCCTGGAGGCCGTGTGCTCGGCCAAGGCGCTGACGCTCGACGTCGGCATTCGCCGGCCGCTCGGCATCGGTGCCGGGGGTCTGGCCATCCTGTGCGCGCTGCCGCCGGCCGAGGCCGACGCGATCATCGAGGCGAACGCTGGCCGCTATGCCAAGCTGTCCACCCTCGACGTCGAGCAGGTGCGTGCCGCCGTGGCCGAGGGCCGGGCGCGGGGGTATGCCTACCTGGAGGGGGCGGTCTACCCCGGGACGGCCGCGGTCGGGGTCGCCTTCACCGCGGAGCGCGAGGTCGCGGCACTCAGCGTGGCCGCCATCTCGAGCCGCCTCAGTGAAGCCCGCCGCGCCTCGATCGCCGCCGAGGTGCAGCGCCATGCCCGAAACCTGACGCGCCGGCTCAACGGCACCACCGCAACGGCCGAGAGCCCGCCGCGTCCCGCCGGTCCGGCCGGAGCGCGTCCTGCCGTCCCGGCGGCGGGAGCGCCGATCGAACCACCGTCCGTCGTCGATCGGTCTGCCGCCGGGCCGACGCCCCGGCTCGCGCCGACACACCCACGCCGGACGGGACACCGCACGGACGGGTCCTAAGATCGGGTCGCCTGTCCAAGGCCCCCCGACACACGAAGTGGCGCCAGACCGCTTCGAACGCCCCGCCACCAGGAGACTCCCCGATGCCGTTGCCCACGACCCGCCGCCAGCTGCTGGCCCAGGCCTGGCCGGCCCGGCCCATCCGCCTCGTCGTCCCGTTCCCGCCCGGCGGCCTGATCGACAACATGGCCCGCCTGATGGGGCCCCGGCTGTCGGCCGAGCTGGGCCAGGCGATCGTGATCGACAACAAGCCCGGCGTCGGCGGCAACCTGGGCGCGGCCGAGGCGAGCCGCGCCCCGGCGGATGGCTACACGTTGTTGATGGCCTCGCCGCCCTTGACCATCGGCCCGGCGCTGTTCGGCACGCGCCTGCCCTACAAGCCCGAGGCCCTGGAGCCGGTGGCGCTGATCGGTCGGGTGCCCAACGTGCTGATCGTCAACCCGGCCAGCGGCATCGACAGCCTGGCCACCTTGCTGCAGCGCGCCAAGGCCGCACCGGGGCGCCTGAACTACGCCTCGAACGGCAACGGGACCTCGCTGCACCTGAGCGCCGAACTGCTCAAGGCCAGCACCGGCGTGTTCATCACGCACATCCCTTACCGAGGGGCCGCGGCCGCCGTGACTGCCCTGCTGGCGGGCGAGGTCGACATGGCTTTCGAGAACCTGCCCTCGGTGCTCGGCCAGGTCAACGCCGGCCGTGTGCGTGCGCTGGCGGTCACGACGCGCTCGCGCAGCAAGGCCCTGCCGGCCGTGCCGACCCTGGTCGAGCTCGGCGTCAAGGACTTCGACGTCAGCGCGTACTTCGGCGTCGCAGCCCCGGCGGGCCTCCCGGCCGAACTGCGCACCCGGCTCGAGGCAGCGTTGCAGAAGGTCGCCGCCGACCCCGCGATCGTTGCCAGCATGGAACGCGCCGGCGCCGACGTCGTGTTCACCGACGCGGCCGCGTCGGCCCGCTTCATGGCCGCCGACGCCGCGACCTGGCGCCGCGTGGTGGCCTTCGCCAACATCCGGGTGGACGGATGAGCGCGGCCCCGTCTCCTGGCGCCGCCTCTCCCCGCGCCGCGGACGGCAGCCCCCCCGTGGTCGGGCTGGTCGGCCTCGGCGCAATGGGCAGCGGCATGGCCGCCTCGCTGCGGCGCGCCGGCTTCGCGCCGCGCGTGTTCGACGTGCGCCCGGGCGTCGCCGAGGCGTTCGCGCGCGACGGCGGCACCGCGTGCGCGAGCGTGGCCGAGCTGGCCGCCGGCTGCGACGTGCTGGTCAGCGTCGTGGTCAACGCGGCGCAGACCGAGGACGTGCTGTTCGGCAGCGGCGGCGCGGCGGCCGCGCTGCGGCCCGGCAGCTGCGTGGTGATGTGCTCGACCGTCGACCCGAACTGGTCGATCGCGCTCGAAGCGCGGCTCGAGGCAAAGGGCCTGTGGATGCTCGACGCGCCGATCTCGGGCGGTGCCGCCAAGGCGGCCGCCGGTCAGATGACGATGATGACCTCCGGCCGGCCGGAGGCGTACGCGCGCTGCGGTGGCGTGCTCGACGCGATGGCCGCCCGGGTCTACCGCCTCGGCGCCCGCGCCGGCGCGGGCAGCAAGGTCAAGATCGTCAACCAGCTGCTCGCCGGCGTGCACATCGCGGCGGCCGCGGAGGCGATGGCGCTCGGCCTGCGCGAGGGTGTCGACCCGGCCGCGCTCTATGAGGTCATCACGAACAGCGCCGGCAACAGCTGGATGTTCGAGAACCGCATGGCGCATGTGCTCGCGGGCGACTACACGCCGCTGTCGGCGGTCGACATCTTCGTCAAGGACCTCGGCCTGGTGCTCGACATGGCCCGCGCGAGCAAGTTTCCGCTGCCCCTGTCGAGCACTGCGCACCAGATGTTCATGCAGGCCTCCAGTGCCGGGCATGGGCGCGAGGACGACAGCGCGGTGATCAAGATCTTCCCGGGCATCCGCCTGCCCGGCACGGGATCCGGTGACCCGCCGGGCGGCCACGGAACCTGAGACCGCGGGCTGCGGTCGGACAAGGAAAGAAGCACGGGACCATGCACGGCACCATGCGCCACCTGCCCAACCTCATCACGCTGATGCGGCTGGCGCTCGTGCCGGTCATCGGGTGGCTGCTGCACCAGGGCGAGCATCGACTTGCGTTCTGGCTGTTCGTGGTGTCGGCGCTGTCCGACTTCGCGGATGGCCAGATCGCGCGGCACTGGCACGCCGAGTCGCGCTTCGGGGCGGTGGTCGACCCCATCGCGGACAAGCTCACGATGTTCGTCGTGACGGTGCTGCTCGCGCTGCAGGGCGCGCTGCCGTGGTGGTTCGCGGCGGTGCTGGTGGCGCGGGACCTGGTCATCGTCACCGGAGCGCTGGCGTTCCGGTGGGTCGCCGGCGCGCTCGAGATGGCGCCCACGCGCATCTCCAAGCTCAACACCGCGCTGCAGTTCGTGCTGCTGCTGGCCGTCCTGGCCGTGCAAGGCGACCTGGTCCCCGATGGCCCGTGGATCGGGCTGCTCATCGCCGTCACGCTGGCGACCATGGCCGCCTCGGGCCTGCACTACGTGCTGGCCTGGGGACGGCGCGCCGCACGCCTGCATCGTCGCGGCGAAGCCTGACGGAGCGATCCGCGCATCGGCCCGGGTGTCCGCGCGGCGAACGGCGGGCATTCTTCACGCTCCGCAGGACACCGGCCTGCCCGGGCCCCCAGGACGGGGGCTGTGCGCCCTGCCGACGCGCCGGACACACTGTGTCAAGACGTTTACAACCACACGACGCCGTGGTGCCGCACCGGCGTTCGCGGCAGCCGCTTACGGCCCGGGCAAGGACTTTCCGATGTTTGGTTTCGCAGGCCGCCATGCGGGTGGCCTCGCGGTCGCGACGGCCGCCATGGCCGTGTGGCTGGCGGTCGCCCCCGCGCAGGCGGACGCGCAACCTGCGCCGCTCCAGGGCCTGCACTTGCGGGACCACCACGACCTCCCGCTGCGGCCTCACGAGTTCGCCGGCCGTCCGGTGCTCCTGCACTTCGTGTTCGCCGGGTGCAGCCGCGTCTGCCCGCTGCAGCTGCAGGAGCTGCGAGCGGTGCACGAGGCCCTGCCGGCGCCGGTGCGCGAGCGCGTGGTGTTCCTCTCCGTCACGGTGGATCCGCTGTCGGACACGCCCGCCGCGTTGCGCGCCTACGCGCGCGGCCAGGGCGTCGACCGCGCCGGCTGGCGCTTCGTGAGCGGCGCACCGGCCCAGGTGCACCGCCTGCACGAGCGGCTGCAGGCCTTCGACCCGCGCGTCGCGTCGCCGACCCCGGACGACCACCGCACCTCCCTGTTCCTCTACGGCTCCGACGGCCAGCTGCTCCAACGCCATCGCGGCGTGCCGGTGGACCGGGTCCGGCTGGTCGATGAACTGTCCCGCCTCGTGCGCCCCACCCCCGCGCCCGCAGTCCCTTCTGCGCAGTCCCTCCTGCACTGAGCCCTGCATGACCCGTCGCGCGCTGCCTGGCCGCCCCGCCCCGTTGATCCTCGCTGCCCTGCTCGCCGCCTGCGGCGGCGGCGGGGACGAGCCGCGGAACGACACCGCCTCGACCTCCGACACCCGGCTCGCCGCCACTGCCGCGACCACGCGGCTCGCGGTGCCGCTGGTGCAGCCCGCCGATCCGTCGACGGCCGGCCTGACGATCCCGGCCGACGCCGCGACCCGCGGCATGTGGGGGCCGGTGCAGAGTTGGCCGATGAACGCCATCCATGCCGCCCTGCTCTCGGACGGCAAGGTCCTGAGCTACGGCGCCCCACAGAATGCCGACGCGCAGGACGGCCGCACCTACAGCGTCTGGACGCCGTCGCTCGGCTTCGGCAGCAACGCCCACGCGGTGTCGTTCGTGGCCGGGCGGGTCAACAGCTTCTGCAGCACCGCGGCCTGGCTCGGTGATGGCCGCCTGCTCATCACCGGCGGCAACACGCCGCGCGGCAGCGCCCTGTACACCGCCACCACGCTGAACTCGGTCAACGACACGGCGCAGCTCGCCGACGACCGTTGGTACGCGACGATGCTCAGCCTGCCCGACGGTCGCGCGGTGATGCTGGGCGGCATCGACCCGTACACCGAGGGCATGTACCAGAACCCCGATGCCGCCATCGCGGCGGGCCAGGTGTCGATGACCCCCGAGCTCTACACGCCCGGCACGGGATGGCGCAGCCTGAGCGGCGCCACCAGCCGCCTGGCGTTCGGCCCGGACCACCTCCGGGCCAGCTACCCGCGAGCCTGGCTGGCCCCGAGTGGCGAGGTCTTCGGCATCTCGGCCGACCAGATGTGGTGGCTCGACGTGACGGCCAACGCCGGCAACGGCGCGATCCGCTCGGCGGGCATCTTCAAGGGTGCTCCCAGCGCCGCCACGCCTCGCAACGTGGGTGCCACGAACAGCGCGGTGATGTTCGCGCCCGGCCGCATCCTGCAGATGGGCGGCAACGGCGGCTTCAACGGCGACGGCCTGCCGGCCAGCGACCAGGCCACCGTCGTCGACATCAATGGCGCCAGCCCGGTCCTGGCCGAGACCAGCCGCATGGGCGCGCCCCGGCGCTTCCCGAGCGCGACGGTGCTGCCCAACGGCCACGTGCTGGTCACCGGCGGCACGCGCCGAGGCAACAACGGCGGCGCCGACGCGATCTACGCGGCCGAGACGTGGAACCCCGCGACCGGCCAGTGGACGACGCTGGCCAGCGCCGCGCGCATCCGCGTCTACCACTCGGGGGCGCTGCTGCTGCCCAACGGCACGGTGCTGTCCTTGGGTGGCGGCACGCCCGGCCCGGTGTTCAACCAGAACGTCGAGGTCTTCTACCCGCCGTACCTGTTCCGCAGCACCGGCGCCGCATCGGTGCTGGCGACCCGGCCGGTGATGACCGGCCTCAACGCACTGACCCACCGGCCTGGCGGCTCGCTGCAGGTCGAGATGCGCGACAGCGGCGCCGTCTCGCGCCTGGTGCTGGTGCGCGCCGGCACGGTCACCCATTCGTTCAACAACGGCCAACGCTTCGTCGAGCTGGCGTTCACCCAGAGCGGCGACATGCTCACCGCCACCCTGCCGGCCAGCGGCAACACGATCCCGCCGGGGCCGTGGCAGCTGTTCGCGCTCGACGCGGCGGGCGTGCCGTCGCACGCGGCGATGATCACGATCCAGCCCGGCGCCAGCGTGCTGCCGCGCGACGTGCCGCTGGCCCTGGCCGCGACCCACGTCGCCGACACCGCGATGGCGGCCGATGCCGGCAACCTCGGCGTGCTCGGGTCACTGCCGGGCGTGCCTTCGGCCGCGCAGGCGGGCGCGGCGCGCTTCATCGCGCGCGCGGGGCTCGCCGACAGCGCGTGCGTGTCGCTCGAACACGCCGCCCAGCCCGGGCAGTGGTTGCGGCACCAGGCCTTCCGACTGCGGCTGTCGCCGAACGACGGCAGCGCGCTGTTCCGCGACGACGCCACCTTCTGCCCCGAGCCGGGCCTCGCCGGGCACAGCCTGACGCTGCGCTCGAGGAACTTCCCGGGCCACGTGCTGCGCGAGCGCGACGGGCAGTTGTGGATCGATCCGCAGGCCGACGACGCGCGTTTCCGCAACAGCGCCACCTGGACCGTCCGAGCCCTGCCTTTCGAAAGCGCGACGCCACTGCCGACGCTGCCGGCCCTGCCGGCCCCTCCCGTGCCGGTCGGATCAGCCGCCGTCAGCTACGCCCCTGGAGTCGACACGCCCGGCCTGACCTTCAGCTGGAGCTTCGGCGACGGGACGCCGGACACGGCGTTCTCGCCGACCAGCGGCATCAGCAAGGCCTGGAGCACCCCCGGCGTGTACACGGTGACCCTCACCGTTCGCAACCAGGCCGGCCAGACCTCGAGCACGAGCTTCGTGCAGGCGGTGCACGCACCCGTCACGGCGTCGGCGCCGCGCAGTTCATCCGCGCTCGCGCTGGAGCCGCGCAGCGGCGCTGGCGCGCGGCTGTGGGTCGTCAACCCCGACCAGGACAACGTGGCGGTGTTCGATGCGGCGACGATGCAGCGCCTCGCCGTCGTCCCAGTGGGCGCGGCACCGCGCAGCATCGCCCGTGCGCCAGACGGTGGCATCTGGGTCGTCAACCGCGACAGCGCGTCGATCAGCGTCGTCGACCCGAACAGCCTGACGGTCGCGCGCACGATCGCGCTGCCCAGGGCCTCGCAGCCTCATGGCCTGGTCTTCGCGCCGAACGGCAGCGCCGCCTGGGTCACGCTCGAGGCGGCGGCGCGCCTGCTGCGCCTCGACCCGGCCAGCGGCGTCCAGCAGGGCGCCTGGGCCACCGGCGCGCAACCGCGCGGCCTGGCGATCAGCGGCGACTCGGCGCGCCTGTTCGTCTCGCGTTTCGTCACCGCGCCACTGCCGGGCGAATCGACCGCCACGGTCACCACCGCCGGCAACGTCGGCGGCGAGGTATGGACCTACGCGACCGCGTCGATGGGCCCGCCGGTGACGGTCTGGCTGCGTCACAGCGACAAGACCGACAACGAGATCCAGGGCAGTGGCGTGCCCAACTACGTGGGCGCGCCAGCCCTCTCGCCCGACGGGCGCTCCGCCTGGGTGCCGTCCAAGCAGGACAACATCCGGCGCGGCACGCTGCGCAACGGGCAGAACCTCGACTTCCAGAACACCGTGCGCGCGATCAGTTCGCGCCTCGACCTGAGTTCCGCGACCCCGGTCGAGCAACTCGACCGTCGCGTCGACCACGACAACGCCAGCCTGGCCTCGGCGGCCGTGCACGACCCGACCGGGGCCTACCTGTTCGTCGCGCTCGAGACGTCGCGCCAGGTCGCGGTGCTCGACGCAGCCCGCGGCGCCGAACTGGTGCGGCTCGAGGCCCAACTCGCGCCGCAAGGGCTCGCCGTGTCCGCCGATGGCCGCACCCTGTACGTGCAGAACTTCATGTCGCGCACCGTCAGCCGCATCGACCTCACGCCGCTGATGACGCGGGGCCGCTTCGACCTGCCGGCGGCCACGGTCGCCTCGAGCGTCGCCACCGAGCGCCTGAGCGCCACCGTGTTGCGCGGCAAGCAGCTGTTCTACGACGCCCGCGACCCGCGGCTCGCACGAGACGCGTACATGAGCTGCGCCAGCTGCCACAGCGACGGTGCTCACGACGGGCGCACCTGGGACCTCACCGGGCTCGGTGAGGGACTGCGCAACACCCCGAGCCTGCGCGGTCGCGCCGGGCTGGGTCACGGCTTCGTGCACTGGAGTGCGAACTTCGACGAGATCCAGGACTTCGAGGGCCAGATCCGCACACTCGCCGGTGGCACCGGGCTGATGGGCAATGCCGAGTTCGACGCGGGCACCCGCAACCAGCCGTTGGGCGACCGCAAGGCGGGCGTCAGTGCCGACCTCGACGCGCTCGCGGCCTACGTGGGTTCGCTCGCGAGCTTCGACCCGAGCCCCAACCGCAATCCCGACGGCACCCTGACCGCCGCCGCCGTGGCGGGCCGCGCCGTGTTCCAGTCGGCCGGCTGCGCGAGCTGCCATGCCGGCAACAGCTTTGCCGCCGGCAACGTCCTGGTCGACATCGGCACGCTCAAGCCCGGCAGCGGCAACCGGTTGGGCGCCTCGCTCACCGGCATCGACGTGCCGACCCTGCGCGACGTCTGGGCCACCGGCCCCTACCTGCACGACGGCAGCGCTCCCACCCTGGAGGCTGCGGTGCAGGCCCACCGCGCAAACCCGGTGGCCGGCAGCGACCTGGCCCAGCTGGTGGCCTATCTGCAGCAGATCGGCGGCGAGGAGGCATCCGCCCCTGCGGCCAGCAACCAGCCGCCCGCCGACGCCGTGGCCTGCGCCGTCGAAGGCGGCACCTGCACGCCGCCTGCCGGTGCCACTGCGACCATCTGGTACGGCGCTGACCCCCAGTGGGTCGTGCGCACGGGCGTGACCGGCCCGATCGCCTGCACCAACGCGGTCTTCGGCGACCCGCTGTTCGGCACGGCCAAGGCCTGCCGCTACCGGGTGACGGCGACCGCGGTCAACCAGGCGCCGACGGTCTCGCTCACCGGGCCGGCCAGCGAGACGACCGTGGTCCAGGACACCCCGGTCGCCCTCACCGCCAGCGCCGCCGACCCGGACGGCGTCATCGCGCGGGTGGAGTTCTACGACGGTGCCACGCTGCTCGGCTCGGACACCGCCGTGCCCTACACGTGGACCTGGATCCCGTCGACCCCCGGCAGTCGGACGTTGACGGCCCGCGCCTTCGACGGTGCCGGGGCCAGCGCGACGAGCGCTGGCATCACCGTAACGGTCACATCACCGCCCACGCCCACGCCCACGCCCGCACCCGCACCCGCACCCGCACCCGCACCCGCACCCGCACCCGCACCCGCACCCGCACCCGCATCCGCACCCGCACCTGCACCCGCACCTGCACCCGCACCTGCACCCGCACCTGCACCTGCACCCGCACCTGCACCTGCACCTGCACCTGCACCTGCGCCCGCGCCCGTGCCCGTGCCCGCGCCTGCACCGTCTCCAGCTGCCGAGCCCGCTCCTGGCAGCGCGCCACCGGTCACGAGTCCGGCACCCCCGGCCAGCCCGGTCGTCGAGGCAGC
>JALOSQ010000091.1 GCA_025458335.1 Ideonella sp. | reverse complement strand
ACTCGCCGCGCTGGACGCCGCCGCCGACCTCGGAGCCCTGCGCGAGGCCGTGGCGACGGCCCGCCACGCCTATGACGAGACCGCGCGCGAGGTGTCGCGTCGGCGCCGCGAGGCTGCGCCGCGTCTCGCCCGGGCCGTCACCGAGGCGATGCAGCCGCTCGGCCTGCAGGGCGGTCGGCTCGAGATCGCGCTCGAACCGCTCGACGAGCCGCAGGCCTTCGGCCTGGAAGGCGTGGAGTTCCGGGTGGCCGGCCACGTCGGCGGTGCGGCGCCGCCGACCGTGGTCTTCGACGAGATCGACGCTGGCATCGGCGGCACCGTCGCGCACACGGTGGGGCAGCTGATGCGACGCCTCGGGCACGACCGCCAGGTGCTCGCGGTGACCCACCTCGCACAGGTGGCAAGCCAGGCAGTCCATCATCACGTGGTGAGCAAGCATTCCACCCCGACCGGCACGGTCAGCCGGCTGCATCCGGTGCACGGAGACGATCGCGTGGCCGAGATCGCCCGCATGCTGGGCAGCGCTGGCACCGGCACCGGCCTCGCCCACGCCCGGGAGATGCTCGACGCCGCCAGCCGGGCCCCCGAGCCGATCGCCGCCGGCGCGGTCGATTCGCCGCTCGCGAACGGGCCAGCGCGCGGCCGGCGGCGCGGCGGATGAGCCGCGCGGCGCTTCCGCCGGACGCCGCGGCCGCGGCAGGCCCGGTGCGCCCGCCCGACACCGACGCGCCGCCCGCCGACCCGATGGCCTGGCCGGTCACCGGCGCGCGCGACGTCGTCGTCGTCACCGGCACCTCGGGCTCGGGCAAGTCGGTCGCGCTGCACGCGCTCGAGGACGCCGGGTTCTTCTGCGTCGACAACCTGCCGCCCGAACTGCTGCGAGAGTTCCTGCAACTCGACGAGGCACGCTTCGGCCGGCGCGTCGCCATCGCCGTCGACGCTCGCAGCGCCCACTCGCTGCCCGCACTGGCGCCGCTGCTGCGCACGCTGCAGGCCGAGGGGCTCGGGATCCGCGTCGTGTTCCTCGACGCGACCACCGATGCGCTGGTGCGCCGCTTCTCCGAGACGCGTCGACCGCACCCGCTGTCGCAGGGCGACAGCGGTGGCCGGCTTGATCTGATCGAGGCGATCGAGGCCGAACGCCAGCTGCTGGCCGGGCTGCGCGACATGGCCACCGTGGTCGACACCAGCCAGTTGCGCCCGGCCCAGCTGCGCCAGTGGACGCGCGACCTGGTGCGATCCACCCAGGCCCACCTCACGCTGGTGTTCGAGTCCTTCGCCTTCAAGCACGGCGTGCCGCTCGACGCCGACTTCGTCTTCGACGTCCGCGTCCTGCCGAACCCGCATTACGTGGACGACCTGCGTCCGCTCACCGGCGTCGACGCCCCGGTCGCGGACTTCCTTCGGAGTCATGCCGAGGTCGGCGAGATGGCCGACCAGATCGAGGCCTTCGTGCGCCGCTGGCTGCCGGCCTTCGAGCAGGACCAGCGCAGCTACCTGACGGTGGCCATCGGCTGCACGGGCGGCCAGCACCGATCGGTCTACCTGGCCGACCTGCTGGCTCGGCGCTTCGCCACCCGGGGCACGACCCTGGTGCGCCATCGCGAACTCGACGGGCGCGGCTGAGCATGAGCGACGCGAGCGCCACGCCCCCCTGGCCGCCGGCCGGCGCCGAGCACGACGCGTTCGAGTTGCCGCTGTTCCCGCTGCGCACGGTGCTCTTTCCCGGCGGCCTGCTGCCGTTGAAGATCTTCGAGCCGCGCTATCTCGACCTCATGACCCGATGCCTGCGCGACGGCACCGGCTTCGGCGTCGTCGCGCTTCGCGAGGGCGCGGAGGTGGCCGGCGCCGGTCACCCGACGCTGCTCGAGCGCGTGGGCGTGCTCGCGGTACTCGATGCGGTGGACAGCACGCAGCCGGGCATCCTGCTCGTGCGTTCACGCGGCACGCGGAGGTTTCGACTCCAGTCGCAGCGCCAGCGGCCCGACGGCCTGTGGATCGGCGATGCGCGGCTGCTGCCCGAGGACGACGAGGTCCCGCTGCCGGCGCCTCGCGAGGAGGTCGCCCGAGCGCTGCAGCAGGCCATCTCGACGCTGGCCGCGCAGGGCATCGAGCCCTTCCTCACGCCGCACCGGCTCGGGGAAGCCGGCTGGGTGGCCAATCGCTGGGCCGAGGTGCTGCCCTTGCCGCTGGCCGCCAAGCAGCGGCTGATGGAGCAGACCGACGCGCTGGAGCGGCTGGCGGCCGTCGAGGAGTACCTGCGGGGCCAGCGGCCGGTCGCCTGACGCGGCGCCACCCGGCCGCCCGCCGTGCCCGTGACCGCACGGCTCATGGCCGGACCACCGCCGGCCCGCGGGATCCCGGCGCGATCAGCCGGCGCAACGGCGCCGGCATGCCAAGGTCCGCCGCCTCGGCGACATCAACCCAGCGTCCGTCGCCCGTCGACCGCAGGCGGGCTTCCACCGCTGCCAGGCGGGTTGCCGCGAGCCGTCCCGGCAGCGCCCACCGCACCGGGTGCAGGCGCCAGTCGAAGTGGGTCAGGGCATGGTCGACCGGCTGCAGCGACTCCCCCTGCCCGGGCCAGCCGGCGACGATCGACCCCAGGGCCTGCGCGTCGTCGAGCACGGGCAGGCACCACAGCCCGGCCCACACGCCGGGCTCCGGCCGGCGCTGCAGCCACAGGCGACCGCGGTGCTCCACCCACAGCCAGTGCGACTCCCGTCGTGCCCGGCGCCGCGCCCGGGTCTTGACGGGGTACGCCTGCGGCCGTCCCTCGCGGCGCGCCACGCAGGCGGCCGCGAGCGGGCAGGCGTCGCAGCGCGGGGCACGCGCCAGGCAGACCGTCGCCCCGAGGTCCATCAGGCCCTGGGTGTAGGCCTCGATGCCCCGCGCCGAAGCGGGCAACAACGATTCCGCGAGCGCCCATAGCGCACGCTCGTGCACCGGGCGGGCCAGGTCCTCGCCGAAGCCGAGCACGCGCGCCAGCACCCGTTTGACGTTGCCGTCGAGGATGGCGGCACGCTCACCGAAGCAGAACGCCGCGATCGCGGCGGCCGTCGAGCGTCCGATGCCCGGCAGGGCCGCGAGCGCCACGCTCGACGTCGGGAAGCGGCCGCCATGCTGCGACACGACGACGCGGGCGCAGTGCCACAGGTGCCGCGCCCGGCTGTAGTAGCCCAGGCCGCTCCAGGCCGCCAGGACATCGTCGAGCGGCGCGGCCGCGAGCGCCGCCACGTCGGGAAAGCGCGCCAGGAACGCCGGGTAGTAGCGCAGGACGGTGGACACCTGCGTCTGCTGCAGCATCACCTCGGACAGCCAGACACGGTAGGGATCGCGCGTGCCCTGCCATGGCAGGTCGTGTCGGCCGTGGCGGCGCTGCCAGGCGATCACCGCCGGCGCGAACGCCGCTGCAGTCGTTTGCTCGTCGTCGTCCGGCGCGGCCGCTGGCGGCGCAGCGGGCCGTCCGGGCCCGGGCGAGGCTCGCGTCACCGCCGCCGCGTCAGGTCCCGACGGCCCGGATCGCCGATACCGACGCGACGCCGTCGTCGACCTCGGGCCCGTCGCGCTGCGGGTCGGCCGCCGCACGCAGGCGCCCGGTGATCTGGCCGAACTGGCCGATCAGCAGGGTGAGCTGCGCATCGTGGGCCTCGAGCTCGGCCAGGCGCTGCTCGAGCTCGCCGGCCGCCTGCTGGATGCGCTCCAGCGATTCACGGCGACGTCGGAACGACAGCCGGCGCTCGCGCAGCTGCTCGTCGATCTGCAGCGTGCCGGTGCGGCTCCAGAGCTCCACCTCGGAACAGGCCGACTCGAAGATCGCGCGCAGCTTGGCGCCCAGCATCCGGCGGAACTGCTCCATGAACGAAGCGTTCGCCAGCCGCACCGCCTGCGACAGCCCGAGGTACTGCGAGTAGTTGCGCTCGATCATGGCGAGCTCGTCGAGCCCCGACTGCAACGTCGGCGGCGCCGCCGGCGCGAGCGCGAAACCGAACTCGGCGTTGAGCTTGCCGAAGCTCGCCTCGAGCATCTGGTGCATCTCGCGCACGCGGTTCTGCGTCATCCCGATCCGCTGGCGCAGGCGCTCGCACATCGCCACGAAGGCCTTGCGCGCGCCCAGGTTCAGCAGCGAGGCGTTCATGTCCGCCTGCATGCGCGCCATCTCCATGCGCAGGCGCTCGGTCGACAGCGGCGACAGGGCATCCTTCAGCATGCGGCCGTGCACCACCCGCAGCGCCTGCAGGCGGCTGGTGCACTGCTCGAACTCCTGGGTCTCGGACGCGACGCGCTGCAGCATCAGCCGCACCTTGCCGCCGCTCTTGCCACGCAGGCCGCGCAGCTCGAGCGTCTGCTCGGCCAGCTGGCGGCGCCGGTCGGCCAGTCGCCGTCCCACCTGGGCCTCGATCTCTTCGACGGCCTCGTCGACCGCTTCGCGCAGCAGGCCCTGGCGGCGCGGCAGCAGGTCCTCGCGCAGGGCCTGCTCGAGGGCAGGCAGGCGGCTGGCCTGCACCTGCGCGTCGTTGCGCGAGACGCGGCCGAGCAACGCCTGCCGGGCGCTCAGCGGGAACACCGCGCCCTCGTCGACACCGAGCGTGCGCGCGGCGAACTGGCGCTGGTGCTCGATGTGCGACTCGATCTCCTCGGCGGTCGCCAGCGGGTCGGCCAGCGTGTCGATCTTGTTGAGCACCACCAGGCGGGCATTGCCCTGGGCCGACAGGTGATCGCGCCAGATCGCCAGGTCGGAGCGCGTCACGCCCGTGTCGGCGCCGAGGATGAACACCGTCGCGTGCGCCGACGGCAGCAGCGACAGCGTCAGCTCGGGCTCGGCGCCGATCGCGTTCAGGCCCGGCGTGTCGAGCACGACCAGGCCCTGGCGAAGCAGTGGATGCGGGTAGTTGATGAGGACGTGCCGCCAGGCGGGGATCTCGACCTCGCCGGCGTCGTTCGTGGGCGGGTTGTCGTCAGCGCGCTCGTCGTCCCAGAAGCCGAGCTCGCGCGCCCGGTCGACCGACACCCAGACCGTGCGCTTGACCTCGCCCATCGCCTGCGCGAGGTCGGCCGGCGAATCGACCGCCAGCGGCCGGTGCTCCCAGGCCTCGGGCTGCAGCCGCAGCTCGCCGAGGGTGCGGCCGTCCAGGCGCGACTCGATCGGCAGCAGGGCCATGCCCGGCGCGGCGCTCGGCTCGAAGCCGAGCTCCACCGGGCTCATCGTGGTGCGTCCGGGCGTGGCCGGCAGGATGCGCTGCCCCGTGTCGGCAAAGAAGATCGCGTTGATCAGCTCGGACTTGCCGCGCGAGAACTCGGCGACGAAGGCCACCACGAGCTTGTCGCTGGCCAGGCGCTCGCGCAGGGCGCGCAGCGGCGAGGCCGGCGCGCCGTCGAGCAGGTCGTGGTCGGCGAGGAAGCGCAGCAGCTCCTCGGCGCGGAACTCGATGCGCTGGCGCCAGCCGAGAAGCTCGTCGAGGCTGCGGGTGAAGGCGGTGGGCGTCACGGTGCGATGGGCAGGGCAGCGCGATGCTAGCCGCTCGAAGCCGCCACTCCTTGGCAGCAGGCGCCGGCGAAACAGTTGGTCACGACTGCGACGCGCGGAATCCGCGCAGGTTCAGCGCCGTTGGCAGCGCGGGCAGAAGAAGGTCGAGCGCTGGCCCTGCACCACGCGGCGCACGCGCGTGCCACAGGCCCCGCAGGGCTCTCCCTCGCGCCCGTAGACCCGCGCCTGCTGCTGGAAGGTGCCACTCATGCCGTGCGCGTCCCGGAAGTCGCGCAGGGTGGTGCCACCCATGCCGAGCGCGCCGGCGAGGGTCGCGCGCAACGAGGCGGCCAGGCGTTCGCAGCGCGGCCGGCTCAGGCGCCCGGCCGGCAGGCGGGGGTCGATGCCGGCGTCGAACAGCGCCTCACACGCGTAGATGTTGCCGGCCCCGACGACGACGTCGCCGGCGAGCAGCGCCTGCTTGATCGCCATGCGCCGGCCGCGCAGCGCGCGGTGCAGGTGCGCGCCATCGAAGGCCGCATCGAACGGCTCGAGGCCCAGCCCGGCCAGCAAGCGGGCGGCGGGCCCCTCGTCGCGCGAGGGCGACCACACGACGGCGCCGAAACGGCGCGGGTCGTGCAGACGCATCGTGCCGCGGCTGGTCACCAGGTCGAAGTGGTCGTGCGGCCCACCGGGCGGGGCCGCGCCGTCGTGGAAGCCGAGCGACCCCGACATGCCCAGGTGGATCAGCAGGCCACCGTCCCCCAGCGGCATCCACAGGTACTTGCCGCGCCGCTCGAGCGCGCCCACGGTGCGACCCACCAGGCGCTCGGCATCGCACCCCAGCGGCCAGCGCAGCGGCTTGCCGAGCCGGACGGCCTCGATGTTGGCGCCCTCGATGCGCGGCGCAAGCGTGCGACGGGTGGTTTCGACTTCGGGCAGCTCGGGCATCGGCGCGAAGATTGTGAACCCTAGAATGACCCGAGGTCCGCAGGAGATGTCGATGCCCGCCCGGTGCACACCCCGTATCCAGGCAGGGCCTGAGAAGCCCCTCCTCCGCGGGGTCACGTTCCTCGCCTGCGCGACGCTCGCCCTCGCGTCTGCGATGCCGGCGTTCGCGGCCCCGCCGCCGAAACCGTCGGCGCCCGAACCCGCCGTGCCGGCCGCCGTGGCCGACGCCGCCCTCGTCTATCAGGTCCTGATCGGCGAGATCCAGCTGGCACAGGGCGACCCGGGCACCGCCTACGAGGTGCTGCTCGACGCGGCGCGCCGCACGAAGGACGAAGCCCTGTTCCGTCGGACCACCGAAATCGCGCTGCAGGGGCGGGCCGGCGACCAGGCCCTCGCGGCCCTGCGGGCCTGGCGCGTTGCGGTGCCGAGCTCGACCGAGGCGATGCGCAACCTGGCCCAGTTGCTGATCGCGCTGAACCGCCCCACCGAGGCCGTCGAGCCCTTGCGCGCGCTGGTGCAGGCGACACCGGCGGCGCAGCGCAGCGCCCTGCTCGCGATGGTGCCGCGCCTGTTCGGCCGCAACGCCGACCCGAAGGCCACGGTGGGCGTGGTCGAACAGGTCGTCGCGCCCTTCGTCCAGGCACCCGAAACGCGCGTGGGCGCCCAGGTCGCCGTCGCGCGCGCGTGGCTGGGCGCCGGTGATCGCGCCAAGGCGCTCGAACTGACGGCGCGCGCGCAGGCGCTCGACCCGCAGCACGAAGCCCCGGCGCTGCTGGCGCTCGAGATGCTGCCCGGGCCCGCGGCGGCCGAGTCGCTGGTGCAGGGGCACCTGGCCGCGCAGCCGCAGAGCGTCGCGGTGCGGCTGGGCTATGCGCGGGTCCTTGCCGGTTCGCAGCGCTACGGCGACGCGATCCCACAGCTCGAGGCCGTGACCGCCGCGCAGCCCGCGCTGGCCGCGCCCTGGTTGACGCTGGGCGCCATGCACCTGGAGCTGCGCCATCCGGTCGAGGCGACCACGGCGCTGCGGCGTTACCTCGACCTGCAGCAGGCCGCCGCGCCGGCGCCGGCGCCGGGCGCTGACGCGGACGCCGGCGACGACGAGGACGGGCGCTCCAGCACGACGTCGGCCCTGCTGATGCTCGCGCAGGCCGCCGAGATGCAGGGCCAGTTCGGCGAGGCCGAAGCCTGGCTGGCACGCGTCGACAGCGCCGCGTCGGCGCTGGAGGTCCAGACGCGCCGCGCCTCGATGCTGGCCCGGCAGGGCCGGGTCGACGAGGCGCGCGACGCGATCCGGCGCGTGCCGGAACGCAACGACGCCGACCGCCGCGCCAAGCTCCTGGCCGAGGCCCAGGTGCTGCGGGATGTGCGGCAATGGAGCGGGGCGTGGGAGGTACTCGCCGAAGCGAACCGGCAGTTCCCCGACGACACCGACCTGCTGTACGAGCAGTCGATGGTGGCCGAGAAGCTCGACCGGCTGCCCGACATGGAGCGGCTGCTGCGCCGGGTCATCGAGCTCAAGCCCGACCACCACCACGCGTACAACGCGCTGGGCTACACGTTCGCCGATCGCAACATCCGGCTGGAGGAGGCGCGCGCGCTGATCCGCAAGGCGCTCGAACTCGCGCCGGGCGAGCCCTTCATCACCGACAGCCTCGGCTGGGTGGAGTTCCGGCTCGGCAATCGCCAGGAGGCGCTGCGGCTGCTGCAGCAGGCCTGGCGCGCGCGGCCCGATGCCGAGATCGGGGCCCACCTCGGCGAGGTGCTGTGGACCCTCGGCGACCGCGATGCCGCGCGCGACGTGTGGCGCCAGGCCCGGCAGCGCGATGCCAACAACGACGTGCTGCGCGAGACGCTCCAGCGGCTCGGGGCCGACCTGTGAGGCCACCCGCGACCGCCTGCGCGCGCACGAGCCCGAACGCGCGGCCCCCCCGGCTGCTGGCCGCGCTGACCGCGCTGGCCATCACCGGCTGCGCGACCGCGCCGCCGCCGCCGGCGACCGCCGCTGCCGCGCCCCAGGTGTTCTCCGGGCGGCTGGCGCTGACCGTCACCGCGCCGCCAGCCGCCGAGGTGGCGCCGTCGGCCGCGCGGTCGGCCTCCGGCCTGTTCGAACTGGTCGGGTCGGCCTCGACGGGCCGGCTGACGCTGAGCACCCCCCTGGGCGCGACGCTGGCCGAAGCCCGGTGGTCGCCGCAGGACGCGCGCCTGGTGGCCGCCGAGGGCGAGCGCCACTACCGAAACCTCGACGCGCTCACGACGGACCTGGTCGGCGAGCCGCTGCCGATCGGCGCGTTGTTCGACTGGCTCGGCGGCCGGCCGGCCGCCGGCGAATCGAGCCGGTCCCTGCCCGACACCGACGGCTTCGAGCAGTTCGGCTGGCGGGTCGAGCTCGGACGCTTCGC
>JALOSQ010000397.1 GCA_025458335.1 Ideonella sp. | reverse complement strand
GAGCTTCTCCGAGCTGATCGCGGCCGTCGAGGCGGGCGACGAGGTGCGCATCACCCGCCATGGCAAGGAGGTGGTGCGCATGCTGCCCGTGCGGCGCACCCCGGTGATCACCGAGCAGCAGGCCGAGCGCGAGCTCGAGGCCATGCGCGCCCTGCACGCCCGCATTCGCCCGGGACCCGACTGGCGCGCGCTGCGCGACGAAGGACGCGAGTGACCGCATCCGCGGCGGTCCTCGACGCCTCGGTGACCGCCGCCTGGCTGTTGCCCGACGAGCGGACGGCCGGCGCCGAGCGCGCTTACGTGCAGCTGCGCCGCAGCGCCTGGACCGCCCACGCCCCGGAGCTCTGGCTGTGGGAGTGCAGCAACATCATCGTCAACGGCGTGCGACGGCAACGCATCGCCGTGGCGGACACGCCGCAGGCCTGGGGCCTGCTCGACCTGGTGCGCACGCGCGTCGAGCTGTCGGTGCTCGAGACCGGC
This sequence comes from Ideonella sp., assembly GCA_025458335.1. GTDB lineage: Bacteria > Pseudomonadota > Gammaproteobacteria > Burkholderiales > Burkholderiaceae_C > JAIYCR01. The sequence continues at coordinate 3,421 of JALOSQ010000397.1, read as the reverse complement.
CAGGTGCGTGCCTGCCTGGCACTCGCGGTCGAGGAGTCGCTGTCGATGTACGACGCGGCCTACCTGTGGCTCGCGATGTCGCTTCGGCTGCCGCTGCTCAGTCACGACGACCGGCTGCGCCAGGCGGCGCAGCGGCAACGCGTGCCGGTGCTGCGGCTGGAGGACCTCTCGTGAGCGCGCCGGCCTCTGCGGCCGCGCCGCCGGCCCGCCAGGCCGGGATGGCCTTCATCATGATCACCGTGCTGATCGACATGATCAGCATCGGGCTGATCGTGCCGGTGCTGCCGGCGATCGTCGGCAGCTTCACGTCCAACCCGGCCGAGCAGGCGTTCTCGGCCGGTGCTGCTGCTGGGCTTCTGCGGACTCGCGCTCAACCTGTTCGCCACCGCGGCCGCCACCGCCGCGTGGATGCTGGTGGCCGTGCGGCTGGTGGGCGGGCTGTTCCAGTCGAACGCCGCGGTCGCCAACGCCTACGTGGCCGACATCACACCGCCCGAGGAGCGTGCGCGGCGCTTCGGCCTGCTGGGGGCGATGTTCGGCATCGGATTCATCCTCGGCCCGACGATCGGTGGCCTGCTCGGCGAGATCGACCTGCGGCTGCCGTTCGTCGTGGCGGGCGCGCTGGCGATGGTGAACTTCGCCTACGGCTGGTTCGTGCTGCCCGAGTCGCTGCCGCCCGAGCGGCGGCGGCCCTTCGAGTGGCGGCGCTGCAACCCGGTGACGGCACTGCTCGGCCTGACGCAGCTCAAGGGCGTCGGCCTGCTGGTGCCAGCGCTGGCCTGCATCGGCCTGGCCCAGTTCACGATGTACACGATCTGGGTGCTGTACACGACCTTCAAGTTCGGCTGGAGCCCGGCGCACAACGGCTGGTCGCTGTTCTTCGTGGGCGTGATGTCGGCCCTGGTGCAGGGCTGGCTGCTCGGCAAGCTGCTCAAGCGCGTCGAGGCGCGCCAGCTGCTGGTCTGGGGGCTGGTCTCGTCGAGCATCGCCTACCTGCTCTACGGACTCGCGCCCGGCGGCTGGGCGATGTACGCGATCACGCTGGTCAACCTGATCGGCTTCACTGTGCAGGCCACGATGAACAGCGTGGTCTCGGGCGCGGCCGATGCCACGATCCAGGGCCAGACGATGGGCTCGGTGAGCTCGCTCAACAGCCTGACCGCGGCACTCGCCCCGCTGATCGGCCCGCCGATGCTGGGCCTGGTGTCGCACTACCCGCAGGGTGACTGGCGCATCGGCGCGCCGTTCTACTTCTGCGCGCTGCTGCAGGGCCTGGCGATGCTCCTCGCGTGGCGGCATTTCCGGCAGCACCGTGCCGAGCGGGCGACTGCCGCGTCTGCAGGCTCCGGCCCGGTCACCCCGCCCACCACGCCCACCACGCCCTCGACCTGAGCGCCATGCACGACAAGATCCTCATCCTCGATTTCGGCTCGCAGGTCACCCAGCTGATTGCCCGCCGCGTACGCGAAGCGCACGTGTACTGCGAGATCCACGCGCAGGACGTGTCCGACGACTTCGTGCGGGCCTTCGCGCCCAAGGGGATCATCCTCAGCGGCAGCCACGCCAGCACCTACGAGGACCACCAGCTGCGCGCGCCGCATGCGGTCTGGTCGATCGGCGTGCCGGTGCTGGGCATCTGCTACGGCATGCAGACGATGGCGACGCAGCTCGGCGGCACCGTCGAGTGGAGCGACCACCGCGAGTTCGGCTACGCCGAGGTCCGCGCGCGCGGCCACACGAAGCTCTTCGACGGGATCGAGGACTTCCGCACCACCGAGGGCCACGGCATGCTCAAGGTGTGGATGAGCCACGGCGACAAGGTCACCGCGCTGCCCCCGGGCTTCAAGCTGATGGCCTCGACGCCGAGCTGCCCGATCGCCGGCATGGCCGACGAGACGCGTGGCTTCTACGGCGTGCAGTTCCACCCCGAGGTCACGCACACCGCACAAGGGCGGGCGATCCTCGAGCGATTCGTGCTCGGCATCTGTGCCGCAAAGCCCGACTGGATCATGCGCGACCACATCGCCGAGGCGGTCGAGAGCATCCGCGCGCAGGTGGGCCGCGAGGAGGTGATCCTCGGCCTGTCGGGCGGCGTCGACTCGAGCGTGGCGGCCGCGCTGATCCACCGCGCCATCGGTGACCAGCTCACCTGCGTGTTCGTCGACCACGGCCTGCTGCGCCTGAACGAGGCGCAATTGGTGATGGACATGTTCGCTGGGCGCCTGCATGCCAAGGTCGTGCATGTCGATGCGAGCGAGCAGTTCCTGGGGGCGCTCAAGGGCGTGAGCGACCCCGAGGCCAAGCGCAAGATCATCGGCCGCGAGTTCGTCGAGGTGTTCCAGCGCGAGGCCGAGACGCTCAAGCGCGACACGGGCTCGCACCATGGCGCCCGGTGGCCGGCGGCGCCAAGACCAAGAAGGCCACCACGATCAAGAGCCACCACAACGTCGGCGGCCTGCCCGAGACGCTCGGGCTCAAGCTGCTCGAGCCGCTGCGTGATCTGTTCAAGGACGAGGTGCGCGAACTCGGCGTGGCGCTCGGGCTGCCGCGGGAAATGGTCTACCGGCACCCCTTCCCGGGCCCGGGGCTCGGCGTGCGCATCCTCGGCGAGGTCAAGCCGGAGTACGCGCGGCTGCTGCAGCGCGCCGACGCGATCTTCATCGACGAGCTGCGCGCAACGATCGACCCCGAGTCCGGCAAGAGCTGGTACGACCTCACCAGCCAGGCCTTCGCGGTGTTCCTGCCGGTGCGCAGCGTGGGCGTGATGGGCGACGGCCGCACCTACGAGCACGTGGTGGCCCTGCGTGCGGTGGTGACCAGCGACTTCATGACCGCCGACTGGGCCGAGCTGCCGTATGCGCTGCTCAAGAAGGTCTCGAGCCGCATCATCAACGAGGTGCGCGGCATCAACCGCGTCACCTACGACGTGAGCAGCAAGCCGCCGGCGACGATCGAGTGGGAGTAGAGCGCGCCATGACGGCGAATGCCGCGGTGAATGGTGCTTGGACTGCCCGGCGTCGTGCCGAGCTTGTGGCGGAACACCCGGGCCAGCGCACTCGCGCTGCCATAGCCCACCTGTGCGGCCACCTGCTTGACCGGTTGCCCGCGCTGAAGCAGCGTGCGCGCCAGGCCCAGGCGCCACTGCGTCAGGTACTCCCCTGGCGGCAGACCCACCGTGGCGACGAAGCGATCGGCAAAGCGCGCCCGCGACATGCCGGCCGCCTCGGCCATGCTCGACAGCGTCCAGCTCTGCCCGGGATCGGCATGCACGGCGGCCAAGGCCCGTGCCAGGCGCTCATCGGACAGGCCCGCCACCAGGCCGCCATCGACCAGGCGGGTGGCGATCACGTGGCGCAGCAACTGCACCAGCAGCACCTCGGTCAGCCGGTTGACGACGTCGGCATGGCCGCAGCGTTGGGCC
>JALOSQ010000396.1 GCA_025458335.1 Ideonella sp. | reverse complement strand
CCCACGAAGATCTGCGGCACGGTACGCCGGCCGGTCAGGCGGATCATCTCGTCGCGCTGGGCCGGGTCGGTGTCGATGCGGACCTCGTCGATCTGCTCGACGCCACGCTGCTTGAGCAGCGCCTTCGCGCGCTGGCAGTACGGGCACACGGCGGTGGTGTACATCTTCACGGCAGGCATGGGCTTTCCTTCGACGGCGATCGGGGGCCGCACGGGGTTCAGGACGCGGCCTTCTCGACCGGGAGGTTGGCCTCGCGCCACGCGGCCAGCCCCCCCGCGACGGGGTGGACACGCTCGAAGCCGGCCTTCTTGAGCAGCCCGACCGCCCGCGAGGCACGGGCCCCGGTGGCACACATCACCACCACCGGCAGGGCCTTGTTCTTGGGCAGTTCGCTCGAGCTCTCGAGCGAGCCGAGCGGCGCATTGCGGCTGCCGGGCACGTGGGCCGTGGCGAACTCGCCGGGCTCGCTCACGTCGATGACGACCGCCTTCTCGCGGTTCATCATCTGCACGGCCTGGGCCGGGCTGACACGCTGCGAGCCCGAGGCGCCGCCCTTGAGGCTCGGCCACAGCAGCATCGTGCCCGAGGCGATCGCGACGGCGAACAGGATCCAGTTTTCGATGATGAACTGCACGGCGGCTCGGCGTTGGCCAAAACCCGCAATTCTAGAATCCGGGCCACCATGCACAAGCTTGTCCTGATCCGCCACGGCGAATCGACCTGGAACCTCGAGAACCGCTTCACCGGCTGGACCGACGTGGGGCTGACGCCGCTGGGCATCCAGCAGGCCCAGGAAGCCGGCCGCCTGCTCAAGGCCGAGGGCTACGACTTCGACGTCTGCTTCACGTCCGTGCTCAAGCGCGCGATCTGGACGCTGTGGCACGCCCTCGACGAGATGGACCGGACCTGGTTGCCGGTCGTGCACTCCTGGCGCCTGAACGAGCGCCACTACGGCGCGTTGCAGGGCCTGAACAAGGCCGACATGGCCCGGCAGTACGGCGACGAGCAGGTGCTGGTCTGGCGCCGCAGCTACGACACGCCGCCTCCGGCGCTCGACCCGGACGACCCGCGCGGGCAGCGCCACGACGTGCGCTACGCTGGCCTGCGCCCCGACGAGATCCCGCTCACCGAGTGCCTGAAGGACACGGTCGCGCGGGTGATGCCGTTGTGGAACGAGCGCCTGGCCCCGGCGATCCGCTCGGGCCAGCGCGTGCTCGTCTCGGCCCACGGGAATTCGATGCGGGCGCTGGTCAAGTATCTGGACGGCATCAGCGACCAGGACATCGTCGGCCTCAACATCCCCAACGGCATCCCGCTCGTGTACGAGCTCGACGCCGACCTGCGGCCGATCCGCAGCTACTACCTCGGTGACGCCGAGGCGGCGGCCAGGGCCGCGGCGGCTGTCGCTCAGCAGGGCAAGGCCTGAGCGAACCTGGAACCGCGGCGCAGGCCCGCGGATGTGGCCGCTGTCCCTGGCGCGGCGGCGCGTGTCACCGGGCTGGGCGGTGGGTCAGGCCGGCAGCGACGAGACCGGCGACGCGGTCGGCGAAGGTTGGCCCGCCTGCGCCTCGACCAGGCGATCCAGCAGATCCGCGCGCAGTTTCTCGGCCAACGCCCGGCGGTCGGCGTGCTCGGTCGACTCGGCCAGCCCGAACCCGACGTGCGCCACCAGGCCACGGGCCGAGGCGATGCGCCACAGGCTTTGCAGCAGGGTGGTCTCGCCGACGTACTCGGCCGCCGGCGAGACCGGATTGACCTCATCGGCAAAGCGCAGCAACACCGGCTGCACGGGCGCGCCCACCGAGATCGCCGCCTGCAGCAAGTTGGCATGGAACGGCAGCAACGAACGCCCGTCGCTGGTCGTGCCCTCGGGGAACACGGCCACCGTCTCGCCGGCGCGCAGCGCCTCGGCCATCTGGTGCACGACGCGCAAGGCGTCGCGCTTGCGCTCGCGCTCGATCACCGGCCAGTCCTTCACGTCGGCCTTCGAGACGAACCGGGCATGCGGCGCGACCGCGTGGATCGTCATGATGTCGAGCCACGAGATGTGGTTGGCAATCAGCAGGGTCGAGCCGGGTCGCGGCGTGCCAGTGGCCACGAGGCCGATGCCCAGCACGCGCAGCATGCCCGCCGACCACCAGCGGATCCGCGCATGGCGACCCGCCGCGTCCAGGTGGCCGAACTCGGTTCGGATGATCCACAGCCCGTGCAGCACGTGGAGCGTGGCGCGGGCCAGGCGCCAGACCGCGATCGTCGCGCGCATCACGCCGTCGGCGGCCGTTCGTGTGCCACCGCGCCGGCGACGATCGTCGCCTGCACGCGGCCCGGCAGGGCGGTGCCGGTCGACTCGAAGGCGAACGGCGTGTGCTTGCCCTGGCTTCGCAGCACCTCGGGCGTGACAGTCCAGGTGGCCTCGGGATCGAACAGACACAGGTCGGCCACGCCGCCTTCGACCAGCCGACCGGCACTGGCCGCCAGCGTGCCCAGAGCCGACCCGAGCACCCGCGCCGGGGCCTGCGTGATCCGCGCCAGCGTGGCCGGCAGCGGCAGGCCCTGCTCGCTGCCCCACTTCAGGGCCAGCGAGAGCAGCAGTTCCAGCCCCGTGGCGCCCGGCTCGGCCTCGGCGAAGGGCAGGTTCTTGGCATCCTCGGCCACCGGCGTGTGGTCGGACACGATCGCGTCGATCGTCCCGTCGGCGAGCCCGTCGCGCAGCGCCGCACGGTCGCGCGTGCCCCGCAGCGGCGGAGCCAGCCGCATGTCCGGGTTGAAGAAGCCGATGTCGACGTCGCTCAGGTGGAGGTGGTTGATGCTCACGTCGGCCGAGACCGGCAGCCCCTCGGCCTTGGCCTGGCGCAGGAGGGCGACGCCGCCGGCGCTGCTCAGCCGGCACAGGTGTACCCGGGCGCCCGTGTCGCGCACCAGCTCGAAGATCGTCTGCAGCGCCACGGTCTCGGCGATCACCGGCACGCCCGCGAGGCCCAGGCGGGTCGCGAACGGCCCCTTGGCCGCCACACCGTGGCCCAGCCAGGCGTCCTGCGGGCGCAGCCACACCGTGTAGCCGAAGGTCGCGGCATACGACAGCGCCCGGTGCAGCACCAGCGTGTCCCGCACCGGGGCCTCGGCCTGCGAGAAGCCGACGCAGCCCGCCTCGGTGAGCTCGACCATCTCGGTCAGCGCCTGGCCCTGCAGCTGGCGCGTCAGCGCGCCGAGCGGGAAGAGCCGGCACCGGCTGAGCTTGCGGGCGCGGAACTTCAGCATCTCCACCAGCCCGGGCTCGTCGAGCGGCGGGTCGGTGTCGGGCAGGCACACCAGGCTCGTGACACCCCCGGCAGCGGCCGCCGCCAGCTCGCTCTCGAGCATGCCCTCGTGCTCGTGCCCGGGCTCGCGCAGGCGGGCGGCCAGGTCGACCAGGCCCGGGGCCACGACGAGCCCGCTCGCATCGATCACGCGCTCCGGCGCGAAGTCGGTTGGCACCCGGCCGATCGAGAGGATGCGGTCGGCGGCAATGGCGACGTCACCCGACCCGTCGCGCCCCGAGGCGGGGTCGACGATGCGACCGTTGCGGATGAGGATCCTCATCGGGTCGCCTCGTTGCCGGCGATGACGCTCATGACCGCCATGCGCACCGCGATGCCGAACGTGACCTGCGGCAGGATCACCGAGGCGCGTCCGTCGGCCACGGCGGAGTCGATCTCCACGCCCCGGTTGATCGGCCCCGGGTGCATCACGATCGCGTCGGGCTTGGCGCGGGCGAGCTTGTCGGCGGTCAGGCCGAAGGTCTTGAAGAACTCGCCGGCCGACGGGAGCACTGCACCGCTCATGCGCTCGTTCTGCAGGCGCAGCATGATGATCACGTCGGCGTCGCGGATGCCCTCGGTCATGTCGTGGCACACACGCACGCCCAGCTCGCGCAGGTCGCCGGGCACCAGGGTCTTGGGTCCGACGGCGCGGATCTCGGGCACGCCGAGCGTGGTCAGCGCGTGGATGTCGGAACGGGCCACGCGCGAATTCACGATGTCGCCCACGATCGCCACCGTGAGGTTCGTGAAGTCGCGCTTGAAGTGGCGGATCGTGTACATGTCGAGCAGGCCCTGCGTCGGGTGCGCATGGCGCCCGTCGCCGGCGTTGACCACGTGCACGTGCGGCGCGCAGTGCTGGGCGATCA